>DBWD01000028.1:0-120 GCA_002308555.1 bacterium UBP3_UBA1247 | reverse complement strand
GTCGTAGCTGATGCCTTCCTCCTTCAGCACGGTCTCGAAGCGGCCCGTGAAGAGGGAAGAGATCTGTTTCTCTAGCTTCGCCTCGTCGCTGTGCGGCGCGAACCAGCTTTCCGCGATCAG
>DBWD01000130.1:267-5971 GCA_002308555.1 bacterium UBP3_UBA1247 | reverse complement strand
AAAGCGCTTGCCGTCCTCGTGTTCGATCCAGGGGCGACGGATGCCCTGGCCGCCTCTTGTTATGAGAAGCTTCGCGTGTTTTTCCTTGGAGTACTTGGCGGGCAGGAAGACCATGGAGCAGCCGACGCCCGGCGGATAGGGCGTTTTGTCCAGGATCATCTGCTCGCCCTTTTTGTTGACCACAAAGACGATGCCCCTGGGGTTTTGGGGATCGCTGCCGTCAAACTTGAGGAAGAACGCTCCGCTGCTGCCGTCGCTGGCCGCGGCCCACTGGTAGGAGGGGCCGCCCGGGGCCTTGGAGAAGGGCTTGAAGATGCGCTTCCTCCAGTCGGTGACAAGGGAGACGTGGTCGGAGCCTTCCTCGGCTAGGAAGAGCGAGCCGTCGGCCACGGCCGCCATGGCCGCGCCGCTCGCCGCGCCCCTAACGTGCTTGCCTTCCTCCCATTTGCCGGTCTTGGGATCAAAGAAGGCCAGGGCCGTTTCGGTGTAGCGGTTGGAGTCGGCGTCCATAACGGTGTAGCCGAGGGAAGTGATCATGCCGCCGTTGAAAGGAACAAGCTCCGTCATGTCGTCCCTTCTGCCGCAGGGCAGGTTGGCCAGGGGCGTCCAGGCTTCGCCGGTGAAGCGGAAGAAGGGGCTCATTTTCACGTTGCCCTTGGAGAAGTAATAGTCCTGGCCGTCGGTGCCGGCTTTCGTGCAGATCAGGCGGTCGCCCCAAGCGTCGTCCTCGCAGGGCACGTCGTACATCTGCCATTCCCTGCCCACGTTGATGGAGAAGGGCTGGGACACCGCCGAGGCGGTCTTGCCGTAGCAGTCCTCCACTTCCACTTTCACGCAGGCGTTCTCATAGGGCCCGGCGGGCAAAAACCAGCGGTAGGGGCTGGTCAGCTCGAAGGCGAAGTCGTGGCAGATGGGCTCGAAGGGGCCGTCCGGTCCGTTGGCGCTGAAGAAGAGCTGCACGCCCCTCAGTCCCACGGGAGGTTCCTGGCATTCCCAGACAATCTTGGCTTCGTCGCCCTCGATCTTCTCGGGCATGCTGACCTTGACTTCCAGCGGTTTTTCCTCGGGCTTGGGCAGAACTTCCGCCGTCACTTTCAGCTCGCAGAGCGTCAGCGGGCTGTTGGTGGGGTCGGCGCCGCCGCAGGTGAAGAACCAGTCGCCCGCCATGTCTTTGGCGTATTCCTTGTCGGGCGTTATCGTGTAGGTCTTTTCGTTGCGGCGCCCGTCCGCTTCCGTGAACTCGGCGTAGGCGCGGCCCACGCTCTCCTGGTAGTTGCGGAAGCGCTTAGGGATATAAGTCTTGCGGATGCCGCTGTGCAGGGGGGCGTCGGGGCTCTTGACGCGGAAGACCACCGCCGTCGTGCCCTCCGGCGCGTGCACGCGGAAGTTGAACCAGCCGCGGGGGTCGACCTGCTGGGCCAGCTCCTCGCCGGGGGTGATGGGCCAGGCCGCGGTGTTGACGTTAAGGAAAAGCGTCAGCCAGTTCATGAGGTGGCCGCGGTAGAGGCCGTAGCGCTGGGGCGCGTGGTAGAAGAGCCACTGCTTCTGGTTGAAGTTGACGCCGCCGCCCCAGAAGCGGGTGTTCATCTCCACCGGCGGATACTTGAGCATGTCGGGATACCTGAGCCAGCCCGGCGCGTAGGAATAGACCAGCGTGTCCTCGCCCCAGAGGTAGTCCCTGGGCGTGTTGGGCGCGTAGTGCACGTAGCCCACCTGGCAGAAGTTGGCGTTGGTGTTGGCGCTCTGCCTGGTGAAGAGGCCCCACTCGTTGGCGCCGGGGTTGCGGCCCCAGTCCTCGCCGTTCATGTAGTTCATGGAGATCATGGACTCGAAGGCGTGGCCGAAGTTCTCCATGGGCGTGTCCTGGCGCTCCGTGGTGGGATAGACCGTCATGTAGCAGTGCTCGATGGGGGCGTGGCGGCCGCAGGAGTTGCACCAGGAGGCGCCTTCGCCCATCAGCAGGGATTCCCAGCCGCCCGGGCCGAAGGGGAAGACCACCTGGATGACCATGTCGACATCCCGCTTCTTGATCTTTTCCCAGACCTGCGGCACGTCGTTGGTCATGCAGTACAGCTCGTCGATGTGCCCGACGGAAAATTCCTTGCGGTTGACGGCGGCCTGAAAGCATTTCTCCACGGAGGGGCGGCTGGCCGGCCTTTTCGGTTCGGGCATGTTCTTCATGACCTGGAAAAGGTTGGTCCAGTAGACGAGCTCGATGTTGACCATGCCGCGGGAGCACTGGCGCCACCAGTTCACGATGTTGTCCACGGTGTTGGTGGCGTTGCCCCAGCCCATCTCCTCGGAGAGGACGTAGCCGTGGGCGCCCTCGATGGTGTTGGTGACGATCGGATTGTAGACCACCACGGCCGTCTTCAAAGTCACGCGGCCCGTGGGATACGGCTTGGGCTCGGCCTGGCCGGCGGTGGCGGCCAGCAGGGCGGCAAGCGCAAGAAACAGCGTAAGTTTTCGCATATTTTCCTTTGTTTTTTCAGTTAACCAAAAAAGGTTGTTTCCCCCCAAATAGGTAATTTTTATTATACCACAGAAGGGCTCCGTTCGCCAGGGTTTTTGACGCTTTCGACCGTCCGCCCGCCGTCGCCGGCGCGGGCGGACTCCCGCGTAAATTTTGGCAAGTTGACCCCCATATACCATTAGCGTATAATATAAAATGGTTTTTTATCCCCTATTTTTAGTTCGGACAATCTAGCTATGAACAAAGAAAAACATATTTTTGCTTCCGCGGCGGTCGTTCTGACCGTCTGTCTTTTCTCATGCGCGGCCTTCGGCGCCCTCCAGGAAAAGGTGGGCGACCTCCTTTGCAAATATTCCTGCGACGACTCCGCCTCTTTTGAGATAAACGAGACTGACGACGCCCTTACCTGCGACATGACCATTAGGGGCGGGAAGTCCGCGACCATCGCCTTCAAGACCGGCCCGGGCGTAAAGGGCCTCAAGAAACCCTACACCATAAACGTCAGCTGCGGCGCCGCCGCTTTGAAGAAGCTTACCGTGGACATGGGCAAAGGCACGACCGGCTCTGTCTCCGTGACCGCCAAGAACATCGGCACCATCAAGACCACCACCTGCGACCTGAAGCTCTTTTCCGACGGCCTGAAGATCGGCACCGTCAAGGCCGACCCGGGCCTTTCCGAAGCCAACGCCCCGGACGCCAAGGTCAATTTCATCCAGGTGACGCAGTACATCGGCGACCTCGACCAGGCGGACACTTCCTATGAAGAGGATATCCCCGACAGCCGCGTGGTCTTCCGCTCCATCCAGAAGATCAAGACCCTGAAATTCAACCAATACAAGCAGCACTGGGTAAGCCAGATCAAAGCCGAGGAGATCGGCACGATCCGCGCCTCCTCCATCTCCCACCTTTACGTTGACAGGAAGATCCGCGCTTTGAGGACCTACAACCTGACCGGGCACATCCGAGTCGGCTGCCGCGAAGACGATCCCTCCACCGGCACCAGCGCCACCAACGTTTACTTCAAGGGCAAGATCAACAAGATCTTCGTGGCCAACATCTACGACTGCCAGATCAGAGCGGGCGTCCCCGACCTGCACGGCAGCGAGGATCCCTATGAGAATTACTCCAAGATCCCGGCCAAAGGCGTCATCAAGAAATTCCGGGTGGCCGCCATGGTCAACTCCATCGTGGTCACCGGCAAGAAGATGAAGATCCCCGGCAAGCGCCACAGACCCTACTACGGCAACAACTGCGAGATCTGGGAGAACTGCAAGCTGCGCAAGCTAACCCTCAAGCAGGGCGGCAACTGATGAAAAAGTCCGCCGCTTTCCTGGCCTTCCTGCTGCTCGCGCCGGCCGCCTTTCTCGCGGCCGGGGAAATAGCCGAGCCCACCAACGCCCCGCCCGCCAAGGCCGAGAAAAAAGTCGAGGCCCCCGACAAGGAAAAAAATCCCGTGCAGAAAGAGCTTGACGCCCGGGACGACCGCCGGGCCGACCGGGAAATGGCCAAAGCCGACCGGGACACCAAGGGCGTCGAGACCTACACCGACACCGTGGGCTGGGAGACCGCGGACGGCTATGCCGTCATGCAGGACTACGTGGCCAGGCTGAAAAAAGTTTTCGAGACCAGGCTGACCGGCCTTATCGACAAGGTGGCCGGCGGCAAGAAAGGCATCCTGCTGGTGGTCACCGACAAGGCCAAGCGCAATTTCTTCCTGGCCCAGGAGAACACCTCCCAGCTTCTCAACGCCATCGTGGACGACCTGGACACCATGCCCGAGCCCGTTTTGCTGCAGGTGACCGTCAATTACCGCGGCGTCCCCATTATCGTGGCCTTCAGGGAAAACGGCGAAAACAAGGTGGAGTATTTGAAGTGAGCGAAGCCGAATTCGTTTACGGCATCAACCCCGCCTTCGAACTGATGAAAGCCAAAAGGCGGGAGATCACCAGGATCTTCCTTTCCGAGAGCGCCAAAAAGAATCCCCGCGTAATGAAGATCGAGGAACTGTGCAAGAAGCGCCAGATCCCCTACGAATGGAAGGAAAAGGGCCAGCTCATCCAGATGTGCGACAGCCGGGACAACCAGGGCGTCGTGGTCTACTGCTCACCCTACCCTTACGCGCCCTCCCGGGAAATGGGCCTGACCTCCAGGATACTTCTCCTGGATAATCTCGAGGATCCCCAGAACGTGGGCGCCATTCTGCGCAGCGCCGAGATCTTCGGCTACAAGGAAATTTTCCTGCCCCTCAAGGGCACGCCCGGCGTCTATCCCTCCGTGGTCAAGGCCTCCGCGGGCGCCACGGAACACCTCACCATCGCCCAGGACCGCAACGCCAACCAGTACCTGAAGCTCGCCAAGGAGCGCGGCTACAAGGTCGCCGCCCTGGACGGCGCGGGCAAAGTCGAGCTGGACGAGCTTTCCAAAAACGCTCCCGAAAAACTGATGCTCGTGATAGGCGGCGAGGACAAGGGCGTGGGCCAGTTCATTCTTAACGAGGCCGACTACGTGGTCCGGCTTCCCCAGCAGGGCCGCGTCAATTCCCTGAACGCCTCCGTGGCGGCCGGCGTAGCCATGTACGCCCTGAGAAATGCTTGACCTTATCGTCGTGGGCGGCGGCGCCTCCGGACTGATGGCGGCCATCGCCGCCGCCAGGCGCGGCAAAAAAGTTCTCGTTCTGGAGAAGACCGACCGCTGCGCCCGCAAACTCTCCATCACCGGCAAAGGCCGCTGCAATCTTACCAACGCCGAGCCCATAGACGATTTTTACGCCCATTTCGGCCGCGACGGCCTCTTCCTTAAGGACGCCTTCAAAACCCTCGACAATCGCGCGCTGGAGGCCTTCTTCCACCGTCTGGGGCTCATGACCGTGACCGAGCGCGGCGGAAGAGTCTTCCCCGAGAGCCAGGACGCCCACGACGTGGTGCGGGCCCTGCTGGACGAGGCCTGGGACCAGGGCGTGGAGATCAAAACGAACGCCCCCTGCGCGGCCTTCCTCCAGGACGAGGAAACGAAGGAAATAAAAGGCCTACTTCTCAAGAACGGGACGAGGGCGGAAGCCAAAAATTACCTTCTGGCCTGCGGCGGCGCCTCCTACCCCAAGACCGGCTCCGACGGCGACGGCGCGAAATTAGCCCAAAAACTCGGACACACCATCGTGCCTTTGCGCCCGGCCCTGGTGCCGCTGGTGGTCCCCGGAGACCAGGCCTCCCGCTTCCAGGGCGTGAGCCTTAA
>DBWD01000130.1:0-137 GCA_002308555.1 bacterium UBP3_UBA1247 | reverse complement strand
TCCGTCGACCTCAAGCCCGCGCTCACCGAGGAACAGCTGGAACTGCGCCTGCTCAGGGAAATACAAGCCCTCGGCGCCAAGCAGATCAAGGCCCTCTTGAAGGAACTTCTACCCGCCAAAATGATCGAGCCCTGCCT
>DBWD01000103.1:4664-5539 GCA_002308555.1 bacterium UBP3_UBA1247 | reverse complement strand
GAGATATTTCGGCTTGCTGGCGGGCGGGTCGTAAAGGGGCGCGTCGTCGGCGATCTCCCTGGCGGGTATTTCCGCCACGGTCTTGCCGTTGTATTTCACGCGCATCAGGCCGTCGTCGGTCACATGGCCGATCTCAACGGCGTGAAGGTCCCATTTCTCGAAGATCTTGTGNNNAGCATGCGCTCCTGGCTTTCGGAAAGCAGGATCTCGTAGGGCGTCATGTTGGCTTCGCGCTGCGGGACCAGCGCCACGTCGATCTCCACGCCGCTGCCGCCTCGGCTGGCGGTCTCGCAGGTGGAGCAGGTCAGGCCCGCGGCGCCCATGTCCTGGATGCCCACGATGTGGTCGGTCTGGAAAAGTTCCAGGCAGGCTTCCAGCAGAAGTTTTTCCATGAAGGGGTCGCCCACCTGCACGGAGGAGCGCTTGGCTTCCGATTCCTCCGTCAGTTCCGTGGAGGCGAAGGTCGCGCCGTGGATGCCGTCCTTGCCGGTGGCCGCGCCCACGTAGAAGACCGGGTTGCCAACGCCGGTGGCTTCGCCGCGCTGGATCTCATTGATCTTCATGACGCCCAGGCTGAAGGCGTTCACAAGGCAGTTGGTCTCGTAGGTCTCGTCGTAGTAGACGTCGCCGCCGATGGTGGGGATGCCCATGCAGTTTCCGTAATGGGCGATGCCGCCCACCACGCCGTCCACCAGCTGCTGGACCGCTCCGGAATTGGGGCGGCCGAACCTAAGGGAGTTCATGTTGATGACCGGGCGGGCGCCCATGGTGAAGATGTCCCTCAGAATGCCGCCCACGCCGGTGGCCGCGCCCTGGAAGGGCTCCACCGCGGAGGGGTGGTTGTGGCTCTCGACCTTGAAGGCCACGGCCCAGCC
>DBWD01000103.1:4404-4587 GCA_002308555.1 bacterium UBP3_UBA1247 | reverse complement strand
TGCTCGGACCACATCACGGAGAAGATTCCCAGTTCCGTGTAGGTCGGCTCGCGTTTCAAAATGCCTTTCAAACGTTCGTATTCGTCGGGTGTCAGACCGTGATCCGCGATGAGTTCCGGCGTGATCAGAGGATCTTTGGGCAGACTTTCTACCATATCTTTATCCTTTAAATTTCCTAAAAAA
>DBWD01000103.1:4060-4308 GCA_002308555.1 bacterium UBP3_UBA1247 | reverse complement strand
TTGTTGCGGGAGCCGTTGGGGTTCACCTCGGGCTTCACCAATCCGTCCTTGGTGCAGTAGCGGAAAGCCACCAGGTTCTCCCCTTCCAGCCTTTCCAGGGTCTCGTCGTCCGCGTAGTAGTTCCCCTCGCCGTGGGCGATGGGAATGTTCAGGACTTCGCCCTTGCGGCATTCGGAGGTGAAGATCGTGTCCGCGCGCTCCGTGCGCAGAAAGACGTGCTCGCAAATAAAGTTAAGGTCCCTGTTCAT
>DBWD01000103.1:0-4038 GCA_002308555.1 bacterium UBP3_UBA1247 | reverse complement strand
AGGATCTGGAAACCGTTGCAGATGCCTATGACCGGGCGGCCGGCCTCCGCGTGGGCCTTGACCTCCTCCATGATGGGAGAGAAACGGGCGATGGCGCCGCAGCGCAGGTAGTCGCCGTAAGAAAAGCCGCCGGGCAGGACGTAGGCGTCGAAGGTCTCGGGGCTGCTTTCCTTGTGCCAGACGTATTTCGTCTCGGCCGCCAGACCCTCCTCCCTGGCCAGACGGCCGAAGGAAGTGAGACAGTCATAGTCGCAGTTCGAGCCCGGAAAAACTACTATTCCGATTTTCATCATTAAAACTCCCGGGGCTTATTTTTCCAGCTCGTAGCGGAACTGTTCAATATTGGGGTTCACGAACAGCTTGCGGCTCATCTCCTCTATCTGGGCGGCCGCCTTGGCCTCGTCGTCGCAGTTCAGCTCCACTTCCAGGAAACGCCCGATCCTGACGGAATCGACGTTTTTGTAATTCATCTGCTCAAGCGCTCTCTGCACCGTTTTTCCCTGGGGGTCCAAAACGCTCTGCTTAAGCGTCACGTAGATTTTAGCTTTCATGATGTTTCCGTTATTTTTATGATTTTATGGTGGTTAATTTTTCAAATGATAGCATAATGAAAAAGGGAAATCAAAAGCGCTACTGCCCGCAGGCTTTGAGGCCCTCGAGCGCCTTCGCGTAATTGGGATCGGCGCGCAGCGCGGCCTCGAAATAGGCCTTCGCCTCGGGTATGGCGCCCTCCCTCAGGGCCACGTGCCCCAGGACCGTCAGGGAGGAGGGGTCCGCCGGGGAAACGCTGAGTTCCTTGAAGGCCTGGGTCTTCGCTTCCTTGTATTTTCCGGCGCGGAAATACATCACCGCCTTGGCGGCGGAGATCCCCCTTTGCCTGGGGGCGAAGGCCTCCCATTTGTCGAAGGCTTTCACCGCGTCCCTCAGAAGGTCGGCGTCGTCAGGCTTCTCCATGAACATGGCGTACCTGACCTTGGCCAGGCGCTCCGCGACGGTCTCGTCAAAAATGTCTATCACTGTGAGCTTCTCAAGGTTTTCCAGCGCCGCGTCAAGGATCCCGTAGCGTAAAGCCAGGTCGGAGGCGTAAAGCCGGGCCTCCCGGTATTCGACGTTGGCGCCGGGCGAGCGGCTGAGCCTGGCCAGCTTGGCGGAATCCTGGGAGGCGGCGTACGCCTCGCCGTAATCCCCCAGCTGGGCGTAGCGCCGGGCCAGCATCAGGGCCAGGCGGCTGGCGGTGACCCCGGAGGTCATTTCCAGGCAGTCCTTAAGGTATTCGCAGGCCTCCGCGGCGCCCTCCTTGCTTTGGGGCGCGTAATAGGCCAGAAGATACCTCAGGTCGAAATCCCCGGGGAAACGGGTGAGGGCTTTCTTCCAGACGCGCCTCGCCCCGTTGGTGTCGGCCAGCCTGAGCCGCAGGTCGCCCCAGGACTGCCAGTAGGTGTAGTTCAGGGGCAGGCTGAAAGTCAGAAGGTCGTAGCAAAGGTCCAGCTCCTTGGGCGTCACCTGCCCGTTCCCGGCGATAACGGAATTCGCCAGCTCCAGCTGGGCGATCAGATTGGTGTCGGAAGCCAGACGCCCCACTGTCCCGGCCTGGGTCTCCGTGAGCCCGGCCTCCTCGGCTTCCTTACGCATGAGCTCGCCCAGTTTCAGGGAGACGCTTTCGTAATAGGGGTCGAGGGATTCCGGGGGCGCGTGCTCGAGCCTGACGTTCCGGCTCTGCTTCGCTGTCCTCAGGTAGGCCGCCAGGCAGTTGTAAAAGTTCGTCTGGATCACTATGGGCGAGGAAAGCCTCAGGGCTTCCTTGAGGTAGAGCAGGCGCATTCTGTAATCGCTTCTCAGCGTTTCGTAAGCCTCAAGCTGGGCGGGAGCCTCCAGCTCGTCTATTTTGTGGCGCCAGAGAGTTATAAGCTTGTTGAGCTTGGCGAGCTGCTCCCGGTCGCCCACGGTCTTCTCCTTCTTCTTGGCCAGTTCGGCGGCTATGGGGGTCAGGTAGGCCAGGGCGCCGGTGTAGCCTCTCACCGCCTCCACGTAAATCTTGGAATCCTCGCTTTCCACGGCGTAGCGGAAACACTCGCAGACGTTGGAATAAAGGTTGTCGGAAATTTCCGCCGGGATCTTGACGGCGGCGCCGGCAAAGCCCGCGGCGAAAGCCAGGAAAAGGGGCGCTATGAGGAGCGCTTTTGACACGAATTTATCACACATATCTAATATTTTAGCAAAAAGGCCCCTTAAAAGAAGACCCTCGCTTCCGGGCCTGGCTTTCGCGGGCCGGGGAAAAGCGAGCATTGACAAAAAAAGGCCGATTTAGTACGCTTTAATTCCCTTAAAATCATTTTACTTAACATTTTACCCATAAATTAAGGAGATTAAATGAAGAACACCATCACCAAAGAAGACCTGATCGCGAAAGTCGCTGAGAAATCCAGCCAGCCCAAAGACATCGTCAGAGTCGTCATGCAGGAAACCTTTGATTCCATTTGCGAATACCTGGTCGAAGGCAATCGCCTCGAACTCCGCCGCTTCGGCGTTTTCTCCGTCAAGACCAGACGCCCCAGGATCGGCCGCAACCCCAACGCCCCTGAGAAGAACATCCAGATCCCCTCTTCCAAAGTGGCTGTCTTCAAGTCCAGCATCATTTTGAAAAAGATGGTCCAAAAAGGCAAATAATCAAAAATGAACGAGGATAGGAAAATAAGAGTCGCTGTTTGCGGCGCTTCCGGCTACACCGGCCGGGAACTGCTCCTGAGACTGCTGCGCCATCCGGGCGCGGAGGTCGTCGGCCTGGCCCACGGCCCCAGCTCCGAGGATTGCTCCATGCCGGATCTTTTTCCGGAATTCAGCACCCTTTGCGAACTGCCGGTCCTGGGCGTGGACTCCCTTATGGAAAAAAAGCCCGAAGCCGTTTTTCTGGCGCTGCCCCACGGGGCGGCCGCTCCCATAGCGAAGGAATTCCTCGCGAAAGGCGTCAAGGTCATCGACTTTTCCGCCGATTACCGCCTGAAGGATCCCCTCGTGTACGAGAAATGGTACAAGGTGGAGCACTGCGACAGGGAGAACCTGAAGCGGGCGGTCTACGGACTGTGCGAATGGTACCGGGAAGACATAAGGAAGGCTTCCCTGGTGGCCGTGCCGGGCTGCTACGTGACCAGCGCTCTTATTCCCCTCATTCCTCTCCTGAAAGACAAGGTCGTTTCACCGGAATCCATAATCATAGATTCCAAAAGCGGGATCAGCGGCGCCGGCAAGAAGCTGACGCCGCAGGTCCACTACTGCGAATCCGCTGAATCCTTCAAAGCCTACGGCATGTTCAAGCACCGCCACACTCCCGAGATCGACCAGGAGCTGAGCTTCGCCGCGGGCGAAAAAGTCAGCGTGATCTTCACCCCACACCTTCTCCCCATAATCAGGGGCATCCTCTCCACGATCTACGTCCGGCTCCAGCCCGGCAAGACCAAAGAAGATCTGGCGGCCTCCTGGGAGAAAGCCTACGGGAAAGAATTTTTCATGCGCCTGAGACCGGAAGGCACTTCCGTGGAGATCAGGCACATCGTCAACAGCAATTTCTGCGACATGTCCTTCACCGCCAGCGGCGACAAAGTCATCATAACCTCCGCCCTGGACAACCTGGTGAAAGGCGCCTCCGGCGCCGCCTTGCAGAACTTCAACATCATGTTCGGCTTCCCCGAACAGTATGGACTTATATAAATAAATGAAATACAGAGTGCGTTTCGCTCCCAGCCCCACGGGCATGCTGCACCTTGGCGGCGCCCGCACGGCCCTTTTCAACTATCTCTTCGCCCGCCGCTGGGGCGGAGATTTTCTTTTAAGGATAGAGGACACCGACCGGGCCCGCTTCCAGGAAGAGGCTCTCGAGGACATAACCAAAAGCCTCCAGTGGCTCGGCCTCCAGTGGGACGAGGGCGTCCTGAAGGGCGGTGAATGCGGACCCTACTTCCAGTCCGAGAGACTCGACATCTACAAGAAATACGTGGACGAGCTCCTGAAGAGCGGCCACGCCTACAAGTGCTACTGCAGCGA
>DBWD01000078.1:2829-7711 GCA_002308555.1 bacterium UBP3_UBA1247 | reverse complement strand
TAGGGGTTGCCAAGGTATCCGCCGTAATCGTCGCCCTCAGAGTAGGAGACGGTGGTGTAGTAGTTCTCGTTGCCTTGGAATCTGGTGGGATCCTTGGCCACGTTCATCAATTCCACGTGATCTACCCGGTAGCGGTCTATGATGCCGTAAGGCGCCAGAGGATAAGTCATGGCGGCGTAGCGGCCGTTCATGAACTTTATGGTGTCCTCCAAGTTGTCATAGAAGGATTTCGGCGAGGAATCTTTGACAGTGTATTTCCAGAAGGTGTTGGTGTAGACCTTCACGTTGAAGGTCATGGCGTCGAGGTAGATCTCCTTGGAATCGTTGGACCGGTTGCTGTCCCTCATGGAGCCCTGATAGCTCATGGCCACGGAAAGCATGTTGGTCAGGGGCCTTGTGAAATCGTAGGTGTAATTATCGGGGACGGTCCAGGTGAAGGAGTCCTGATAGATGCCCACGGCTTTGGAGAAAGTCTGGGTGTGCACGGCCTCCAGCTTCGTGTTGACGGTCCACTTGAGATAGGCGGTGACCTCGCCCTCTTCGTCCTCGCTGTTGGAGTAGACGTTGGCGGTCCAGTGGAGGGTGTCGCCGGGGGCGGGGCGGTTCCAGGAGCCGTCCGCGTCCTTGGGGTTGGGATATTTCTCAGTCCGCTCGATCCAGGCGATGCCCAGATCCCAGGCGGCCGCGGCCTGGAAAGCCAGCGAAAAAGCAAGCAAAAGGAAGAGTCGTTTGGCGCGCATATTTGCTTATGTGTTTGTTTTTTTCTTTACGTATTGCTTATTCTGTCTCTATAATATGATAGCCTTTTTTTGGTTCCGATCACTCCGGGAGCTCCCTGAAAGAAACTTCCGCCTCGCCGCGGCCGGCCTCCGCCAGGTCGGCCCGGACTTCGTAGACCGGCGTGGGCACGCAGTCCCGGGAGCGGGCCTGAAGATAGAAGCGGATCTCCTTTTCGCCTTCCCCGATCCCGTGCAGGAAGGAAGGGGAGAAGGGCGTGAAACTTTTTTCCCTGAGTTTTTCCGGGCTGCCGGCGATCCTCAGGGAGGCGCCCTCGCTGTCGCTGAGGGCGATCTTCCAAACAGCGGTGTCTTTCCTTATCTTGCAGTCGAGATAGGCCAGGGCGGTCTCGCTGTATGCGTTGGTCAGGGAGAAGGACTGCAGACAGGTCTCGCCCTTGGCGTAGCGGTAGTTGAAGCGCAGCTGGTCCAGGAAGAGGGACTTTCTGTTCTTACCTTCGCCCACGGTGATGAAGAAAGTGTTGACGCCGCGCCTGCCGTTCTCGGCCTGGAATTTCGGGTCGAAGCAGATCCCGCCTTTGGGATAGTCTTTTTCCAGCATCACCACGTTGGTCACGCCGATCATGTAGCCCCGGTCGGCGCAGCGGTAGATCCTGATCTTCGCGCCCTCCAGCTCCCGGCCGCTTTCGGAGAAAAGCTTGAAGCAAACTTTCTTCGGCAGGTCGCTGATGAACCAGCCCCGGTAGGTCCGGCCGTATGCTGTGACTTCCCCGGAGGGCTGCTTCCTGATGACGCCGGCCTGGCGGTTGGCTTCATAGGCGGTCAGCTCCGAGAAGTGGGAGGAGGGGACGTAGCTGTCCCGCATCATGCAGCGTTTGCCCGGCGTGTCCATCCAGTCGCAGGGAATGTCCTCGCCCGTCACGTCGTTCAGTTCTTTCCTGATGTTGAAAATGTAAGTGTCGGGGATCTGCAGGGAGTGGCCGAACTCGTGGCAGAGCGCGCCGTAGCCCCTGGAGGAGAAGATCCCGTGGCCGTTCCACCAGAAGTTCATGCCGATCCAGTACCAGTCGAAGCCCCGATAGTTCCCCAGGGGCCCCTGCTCGTTGAAGATGACCGTGGTGCCCACCTCCGGGTCGCCGGTATAGCGCTTTTCCAGGAAATCCTCGTCCACGAAATAAAGCTTCTCCACCCTGATGCGGTCTATGATACCGTAGGGCGACATGGGATAGACCGCCGCGGCGAAGCGCTTGTTGATCCACTCGAAGCAGTCGTTCATGCGGTCGAAGAAGGAGAGTTTCTCGGGGTCGGTGTAGCGCCGGAAGGTGTCGCGCAGGATAGGCACGCTGATGGGCAGGGCGTCCATCCAGACTCTGAGAAGATCGTTGGAGGGGTTGCGGTCCACAAGCCCTGCGGGGGGAACGATGACCGCCGTCAGGGTGTTGGTGAGAGGCTTGCTGTAGTCGTAGCGGTAATTCTCGGGAACGGTCCACTCGAAGCGGGCTTTGTAAAAATCTTTCTCCTCCGGATCCTCCTCGATTTGGGAAACGGCGCAAGTCTTGCTGTTCATTATCCACTTCAGGGAAAAGCCGCCCAGGTCGGGAAGCTCGCCGCCGTTCTTGTAAAGACGGGCGGTCCAGGTCACCCGGTCGCCGGGCTTGGGGCGGTTGGAAGAGCCCACGCGGCGCATGTCGTTAGGGTAGCGGGGAGTCCTTTCCAGCGAGACCACGCCCAGGTCCCAGGCCTCCCGGCCTTCCTCCAGGCCGTAGCCCCAGCCGATGTCCTTGGCGTTCCCGAAATTTCCCGCGGCCAGGGAAACGCTGAAAAGCAGGCCGAAAAGGGCGGGCGCGAAAAAGAGTTTGAGATCTTTCATCATTCCTCCCTGAGGGCGGCGGCCTCGGCGTCGTAATAAAACTTGAAGGACCTGACGGGGGAGGGGAAGCCGTCTTTGGAGAGGGCCTGCACGTAGAGCTCGTTTTCGCCGTCTTTGAACCAGTTGACGGACCAGAGGGCGTCGGTCAAAGGCAGGAAGCGGGCCTTGGCGAGTTTTTCCAAGGAGGAGGCGCAGCGCACCGAGGTTCCCTCCCGCTCGGTGACGCCGAACTTCAGGAGCAGGCTCTTCCCGCCTTTCTCCACAATGATCCTGGTGGAGGAGACGGCGGCCTCGCTGAAATCGTTGGTGAAGGAGAAGAGCTGGGTCTCCCTTTCGCCCTTGATGTAGCGGTAATTGAAGCGCAGCTGGTCCAGCATAAAGGCGCGCTTTCCGCCGGGCAGCTCCAGGCAGACCAGGAAGGTGTTCTTGCCCACGTTGGGGTTTTCCCTGATCTCGAATTCCGGGGAGAAAAAGACGCCGCCTTTTTTGTAGACCGTGTCCAAGACCACGTCGTTCTCCGGGACCTCCACGTAATAGCTGGAGCGGTCGGCGCGGTAGAACTTGACGGGGATGCCCTCCGGCAGCTCCCGGCCGCTTTTCGTGAAGAAGCGCACGCCGATCTTTTTCGGCAGGCAGCGGAACATCCAGCCCAGGCTTTGCTTCCCGTCAATATTCATGACTTCCGGGGTGTGGCGCCGGAAGACGCCAGATTGGGTGTTGGCGGCCACGGCGGACAGCTCCGTGAAACGGGAATTGAAGCTGTAGGGATAGCGCATGATGTCGATGCTGCCGTTCGTGTCCATCCAGTCGCAGGGGATCTTCTCGTGGGTGACGTGGTTCCTGTCCGCGTCCAGGTCGAAGATGTAGGTGTCGGGGAGCTGCAGGGAGTGGCCCGCCTCGTGGGTCACGGCGCCGACGCCCATCTGGGAGAAGATGCCGTTGGTCACGGCGCCGCTGACGAAGAAAAACGTCTGCCCGATCCAGTAGTAGGGGGCGTTGTAGAAGGCGCCCATTTTGCCGCCCTCGTTGAAGTAGAGGCGGGTGGTGGCGCAGGGGTCGCCGTGCTCCAGGTCGGGCTCCACCTCGTCGTCGGTGAATTCCACCCTGTCCACCCGGTAGCGGTCGATGATGCCGCAGGGGGAGAGGGGATAGACCGCCGCGGCGAAGCGCTCGTTCATCCAGCGGATGTTGTGGTTCAGACGGTCGAAGAAGGAAAGACCTTCCGGATCGGTGTATTTTCTGAATGTCCCGTTGTTGATCTTCACGGAAAAGACCAGGGCGTCCAGGCAGATCTTAAGGCTGTCGTTCTCCCTCACGCGGTCCTCGACGCCACCAGGGTAGGAAACAGCCACTTCCAGGCAGTTGGTGAGGGTCTTCGTGAAGTCGTACCTGTAATCCGCGGGCACAGTCCATTTCNNGGGAGCTGGCGGCGAAAGGCTCGCTGCCCATCTCCAGTGAAGTCTCGCCGATCTTTTTGGTGTTGACGAACCAACGGAGGAAAACTTTCTGCCCCTCCGGCAGCGCGCCCTCCGGGCTGTTGCTGAACAGATGGGCGGTGAAGGTAATTTCGTCCCCGGGCTTCGGCCAGTTGCTCTGGCCCACGGCCTCCATGGGCACGGGATATTTGGGATCGCGCTCCAGCCAGGCGACGCCGACGTCCCATTTTTCGGCGGCGGCGGACTGAAGGCAAAGCAAGAGCGTTAAGGCGAGATAAAATTTGGCGCGCATGTTTCTGTTCCTCTTTTTATTGTTATCAAGATTTTATCTAAATACAGCCGACAACGCCATGCGAAAAAGAAGCCTCGGATGAAACGCGCCGGTTTTTGGTAAAATTTAGCCATGAAGATGAAAAATACGTTTATATGTCTGTTCGCGTTTTCGCTTTTAGCGGGAGCGCTGAACGTCCACGCCCTCTGGGGATTGGACTCCGTTCANNAGCGCGGCGGGGGAGAAAGTCATCAGCGCTTTGACCGTCGACCTTAGCGGCCTCAAGTATTACGAAGTGCCGAAGGAAGCGGTGGCGCCCCTGGATCTCATATCCAAGGAGGCGGAAAGCGACGCCAAGATCCCGGCCTCCTCCCTGGAGCCGCTGGTGGATTTCGTCGTCAGCAACGCCTTCACCAAGAAGGCCTGGCAGCTGCCCTGCTCCAACGGCGTCTTCGGAGCCATGGCGATGGGCGTCCTGACGAACTCCTTCGAGGAGAGAAAGGCTTTCTGCTCGCCGCTATTCCCGGATCACGCGGTCTATTCCACGCTGAGATACTCCAGGGAACTG
>DBWD01000078.1:2290-2738 GCA_002308555.1 bacterium UBP3_UBA1247 | reverse complement strand
ACTAGCGGCGCCTACTACAGCTACACCAACACCAGGCTCTACGTCTCGGGAAAAGTCAAGGGACGCCGCGTCATGCTGACGGGCACCCTGATGCGCGCCCCCTCCAGCGTAAGCCGCAAGGGCGCCCTCATCGATCCCAAATATCCCGGGCTGTATTTCTATTCCACGGAAAAGGGCCTGACGCTGCCCGGCGGCGGCTGGATGGAGACCACCATGGACTACTACCGCTCCTTCACCGTGAGCGTCGAGACGGGCAGCAACGTCTTCGCCTTCGCCACGCTCTCCTGGCTCTCCGCCGGCTGGAAGGGGATAAACGTTCTGCGGACCCACCACATCTACGCGGTGCTGACCGAGATCATCAAGGAGCTCCAGACCTACGGCGGAAAGGACGGGCTCGGCCTGGACAAGGTGAAGTTCTGCGTGGAAGCCGGCGAAATGATGAGCGCCC
>DBWD01000078.1:1422-2243 GCA_002308555.1 bacterium UBP3_UBA1247 | reverse complement strand
ACTTCCATGATCAGCATAAACGTGGACGCCTTCAAAAGGATCTACAACAAGAAGGACCTGGAGACTACGCCGCCGGAACTGCGGCGCGCCCTGGTCGTGCAGGAAATGATGAGGGAACTGAAAGGCTGCCCCTCCTGGTCGAAGGAGAAATAATTTTTATGTTCATAGACAAGGCGAAAATATCGGTGGCGGCGGGCGACGGCGGCAGAGGCTGCTGCAGCTTTTTCCGGGCCAAGCACAATCCCAAGGGCGGCCCGGACGGCGGCGANNGGCGACGGCGGCAACGGCGGCGACGTCATCATCAGGGCGGACAGGAACCTGGCCACCCTTTGCGACTACATCTACCAGCCCCAGTACAAGGCCGGCAGGGGCGCCCACGGCAGCTCGAACCAGAAGCACGGCGCGAACGGCGAGGACGTGGTCCTGCGCGTGCCGCTGGGCACCATGGTCTTCGACGGCGAGAGCGAAGTTCTGATCGCCGACCTGACGAAGGAAGGCCAGGAAGTCGTGGTGGCCAAGGGCGGCATAGGCGGCTTGGGCAACGCCCGCTTCAAGAGCAGCACCAACCAGGCCCCCCGGCGCGTGACGCCGGGTACGGAAGGGGAGGCGCGCACGCTTCTTCTGGAATTGAAAGTCATGGCGGACGTGGCGCTGGTGGGATACCCCAACGCGGGCAAGTCAACTTTCATCTCCGCCACCACCAAGGTCCACTCCCGCATCGCCAGCTATCCCTTCACCACCCTGGCGCCCATCCTGGGCATCCTGGAATTCAAGGATTACAAGACCGCGGTCATCGCCGACATCCCGGGCCTCATCGAGGG
>DBWD01000078.1:0-1384 GCA_002308555.1 bacterium UBP3_UBA1247 | reverse complement strand
ATCATCGACATGGGCGCCATGGACCAAAGGGACCCCCGGGAGGACTACAAGGTTCTCCTGAACGAGCTGGCCAGCTATTCCGAAGATCTGGCGGCCCGGAGAAAGATCGTGGTGGCCAACAAAATGGACCTTCCCGACGCCAAGGCCAACCTGACGAAATTCAAGCGCCGCTACAAGGGGCTCGAGGTCATACCCATCTCCGCCAAGGACGGCATCGGGCTGGAGGAAGTCACGGACAAGATCCACGACGTTTTAGAGGAGGAAGGCCTGTACGATGAAGGGAACGAGGCGTAAGACCGTTTACGACGGCTCCCTGGGCCCCGTCCGGGTGGACGCTTTCCTGGCGGGCTGGCTGACCGACGTTTCCCGCTCCCGGATCACCGCCCTCATCAAGGAAGGCTTCCTGACCGTGGACGGGGAAAAAGTCCGCCCGGCCTTCAAACTCGCGGGCGGCGAGACCGTGGCCTTTTTCCTGCCCGAGGAGACGCCCACCAGCCTGGCGCCCGTGAAAGGGGAGCTGGACATCGTCTACGAGGACGAGCACCTGCTCGTGGTGAACAAACCCGCGGGGCTTACGGTGCATCCCGGCGCCGGCACGGAAAAAGAGACCACCCTGGTGCAGCTGCTTTTGTACCGCTATCCCTTCCTTTCCTCCGTGGGCGACCCGGAGCGGCCGGGCATAGTCCACCGCATAGACAANNGACAAGGACACCAGCGGCCTCATCATGGCGGCCAAAAGCGAGGCGGTGCGCCTGAGGATGCTGGAGATGTTCGGGAAGCGCGCCTTCGAGAAAGAGTACCGGGCCCTGGTCAAGGGCCTGCCCTCCCAGAGTCCCTTCCTGCTGGAGGATTACCTGGCCCGCAGCACCGCGGACCGCAAGAAAATAGCCGTGGTCCCCAATCCCGCCAAGGGAAAGCTGGCCGTGACCAGGGGGACGGTCATACGGGCCTTCGGCATCGCGGCCTCGGAAGTCAGCCTTCTCATCGAGACCGGCCGCACCCACCAGATCAGGGTCCAGATGGCCCACTGGGGCTATCCCGTGCTGGGGGACAAGACCTACGGGAGAAGCGGCAACGAGATAAGCCGCCGCTGCGAGATAGGCCGCCAGATGCTCCACGCCTACCGGCTGCGCTTCCCGCACCCCGCCACCGGGGAGACCCTGGAACTGACGGCGCCTCTGCCAGAGGATTATCTGGCCGCCATGGAAAGACTGGAGGAGCTCAGCCTGAAGAACAGGCTCCCCAAGCGCTGAGCCGGCCCTCTTTATTTGTTTTACGCGCGCCGCGGGCGCGCACCCCTTCCCTTCGGACTCCCACCCCGCTTTGCGACAGTTTGGCGCCCCTAACGTTGGCAATGTGACAAAAAGGCGCAAACTGGCGGACC
>DBWD01000043.1:3494-4270 GCA_002308555.1 bacterium UBP3_UBA1247 | reverse complement strand
CCTGGTCTTCTCCAAGGACGGCGACATGGTCTGGGAATGCGCCAACTGCGGCCATCTGCACTTCGGCAAACAGGCTCCGGAAGTCTGCCCGGTCTGCGCCCATCCTCAGTCCTATTTCAAACTCAGGGCGGAAAACTATTGATCCCGCTTCGCGTCTTGAAGGGAGCCCGCCGGAAGGCGGGCTCTTTTTTTGCGTAAAAAAAAGAGAGAAGGCTTGCGCCTCCTCTCGGGGGGAATGTCTCGGTTTGAAGGATGCACTGAGATAAGTAGAGATGTCGACCGAGACTAGGGGGGAACCTAAGGACAAATTGATTTTGAAAACTTTTTACTTTTTCAAATATCAATTCTATTTTTTTATCGGGAACATTGTACCATATCAAATAATAAAAATCAAGGGGTCTGTTGACAATGGAGCATAAAATTAGACGCTTTATGTGGAAAACAATGTATTAATTTAAAATTTTAACACAGGCCCCGGAGCCGCCTTCGGCTAAATGCCTGATATGACCCTTGAAACGCGAAAAAGATCCCCGAAGCGCTCTCCGGGGACCTTTTTGGGCGTTTTCAGTTCGCGGGCTTCAGCGTCTCTTCAGACAGAGCAAGAGCAGAGCCAGAAGTCCCACGAGCGCCGGCTCCGGAATGGAGTCATGCGGAACGAGGGCGACGTTGATGTCCTTTATGAGGATGTTGGCGTCGTCGCGGTAGGAGAAGAACTTGATTGTCGGCATGGCTTCGTTGAGGAGCACCTCTTCGCTGATGCCTCTGGGATAGTCGAC
>DBWD01000043.1:0-3435 GCA_002308555.1 bacterium UBP3_UBA1247 | reverse complement strand
ACGAGCTTGCAGTTGAAGCGGGTGTAGTAGGCGAACCACTCGTTGTTGGGAACGGGCGCGGAGCCTTCCAGGTTCTCATACCACCAGTTGGTGTTGTGGATGTCCTGGAGATCCGCGAAGACATTCATGGTCCCGCCGTTCTCATCCAGGTAGAGATAGAGCTCGTTCTGGCGGTGGTCGTTGTCCTGGCTGATGAAGAAGGCGGAATAGGGATGCTCGTATTCCTCCACCGGCAGATCGACGTAGGTGTCTGGGACGAGCATTTGCATGCTGATGACGATGTCGTAATCCTTGGCGGCCTCGGCGGGGGAGTTGACGTTCAATATGTAGCCGCAGTATTTGCTCCAGTCGTTGGCGTTGATCATCTGAACGCATTTTTTGCCGCTGTCCTTGGGATCCACCGCTACGGCGGCGCAGTTGTGCAGCGTTCCGCGGTCCCAGCAGGGATCCTGCTCGCTGAGTTCATCTGTCACTCCCTCGTCCGTTATCTCGGAGAGTATTAGGCTGTCGAGGTCCGAGGCGTAGAGGACGTAGCCTTCATCCGGGCTGCCCGCTTGCGCGCCGACGGTAAGTTTTTTGACCTCGCCTTCGCTGCTCGTGAATTTAATTACGGCGCGGTGGAAGCCGTAGCCCAGCTTCGCGCGGTCGACGCTTATCGTCAGGGAATCGGAACTGCCAACCGTGCCGGAATATTTGCTCAGCGTGAGCCAAGCGGCGCCCCGCGTCACCTCGACGTTGTAGGTGAAGGCGCGGCCGCCGGCGTTCAGGATGTTCACCACGGTGGAGCTATCCGTGTAGGGGATGGGGTTGGCTTTCGCGCGGATGTCCATGACGCCTGGTTTCGAGGCGTCCTTCGGTTCCAAGCCGATAGAAAGATCGTCGATATAGAAGGGGTCTTTCGCGTCGTTACCGAAAACATAAATGCGGAATTCCTCAAAGAAGTCGAAGCCTCTTGTGAAGGTTATGGGCTCGCTGCACTCCACGGTCTCCTCCCCGAAAGTCAGTGAGAGCAGACGGCAGTTCAGGGGATCGCCGTTGTAGGTGTAGGCCACGTCCACCCATTCGCCCAGAGGAGCGGCCGCCTCGTAGAGGGGATTGTTGCCGCAGTTCCTGGTGTCGAGCCTAAGTTTGCCTTCCTCGATGTAGTAACCGTACTCGCCCATGGCGTGGTCCAGGTCGTTGCCGGTGATGAAGAAGGGGCCGGTCGCGCCGGCGGGGAACATGAGTTTCATCCTGACCACGTAGTTGTAGTCGGCGGAGGAGCCCTGCGGCGCCTTGCAGGTGGCGTGGAACTGCTGATTGTCGCCCACGATCTCAAGGCAGTTGCCGCCGGTGGTTGGATCGATGACCACATGTCCTTCGGCGCCGCCGGTCCAGGCCGGATCGCTCAACCTTATGTTGCCGAGCTCCATGCTGTCAAAATCGTTGGCGTACAAGGTCGCGCCGGTCTCGTCGCCTGACTGCACGAAAATGTTGACCACCTTGCTGTCGCCGGCGCCGGTCACGGTGATCTGGCCCAGGCCGTAGGCGTTCCCTAGTTCGCCGCGGGCAATGTCCAGGTTGTATTTCTTGCTTCCGCTGCCGACGATGGTGTCCTCAAGGATCCCGGTCTCCTCGTCGGCTTCCCTTATGCTGAGCCAGCCGCCGCCCGCGGTCACTTCCGCCTTGAAAGCGAGGCTGCCGGTGCCGGCGTTCAAAACGGTCAGGGAGGAAGTGCTCTCGTTGAGGAAGACTTGTCCGCCTCTGCCCACTTCCAATTGCGGACCAACGTCCTCGCGGGCCACGGCCTCCACCACGAGATCCTTGACGAAGATGGGGGCGCTGGATTCTTCGCACCAGCCGAAGAAGCGGAACCAGTCGAAATAGTCCCGGCCGCCCGAGGCGTTGGGGATAAGCACGTTAAGATTGGAGGTGACGTCCCCGAAGGTGACGGAGAGAAAGCGGCAGTTCTCCGGCTTATAGTTGAAGGTGTAGGCCACGTCGAACCATTCGTCCAGGGGGCAGGTGTTGCCCATGTAGTCGAACACTATGCCGCCCGCTTCCTCGGCGTAGCGCATCTTCAATTCCAGATTGATCGCTTCGCCGCCGTCCACGTCGGCGGTGGAGCCCAAATTGTACTGGCTGTATTTGTCGTAGCCGCTGGGGATGAGCCCCTTGAAGGAGACGCGGTAGTTGTAGGCGTCGCTGGTGCCCGCCTTGGTCCCGCATTTGATGTGGAAGGCGTTGTAGGATTTGTAATTCAGCTGCACGGCGTAATCTCCTCCCATCACCACCACGGGAGAATTGTCGGGAGTCCCGTAGCCGTTTTTCCAGGCCGGATCCACCGTTCTGATGTCCTTTCCCACCTCGAATTTGTCGAAGTGACCTTTGTAATAGGTGTAGCCTTCGCCTTCCACGCCGGACTGGACGAAGAGCGGGAATTCGGCCATGGCGCCGCCGGAGCTGGCCGTTACGGTGGCGTAGTAGTAGTCGTTGCCCATGGAGGAACGGTCCACGCTCACGTTGACAGTGACGGAAGCGCCAGCCTCTATGGTCTCCGTGATCTCCTTTTCCCCGTTCAGCTTGACGAACTCCTGGTCAGAAGCGACGGTCACCGTGCCGGCCTGGGTGCCCTCGTTTATGACGCGCACGGCGGTGGAATCGCCGCCCAGCTCTATCCTGCTGTTGCCCACCATGGCGAGCTGGACGTTCCCAACGTCGCGGTTCACCAGTTCGACTTTGAAGTCGTCGATACTTACGTCCACGTCTCCCCAGCAGAAGAAGAGGAAATGTGGGAAGCAGTCCTGCTCCTCCTCTGTGTCGATCAAAACATCCAGATCGTCGTAGGTGACGTTGCCGAACCGCAGCGAAAGCAGCTTGCGGTTTCCTGGGCAGGAGTTCAGGACGTAGCTTACAGGCACCCAGGTCTCGGTGGGGCAGGAATTGGTGGTCTCGAAACTCAACCCGGCGCCCTTGATGTAGAATTGGCCTTCCCCGCGCTTATGGAACTGCAGTTCTCCCATGCCTTCGTTGGAGTTGAATGAGATGTGCGCGTTGTTGATCCTGGCGAAATTCACCATGAAGGAAACTTTGAAGTTCTTGGTGAGGGAATGATCATAGCTGTCCGGGATCACGGTATAGGTGGCGATGAGCCTGTCGGTGGAATAATAGCGCAGCGAGCGTCCGCCGCCTCCGCAGCCGCCTTCCACCACGTCCATGTAGTTTTCCTCGTTGGGAGTGCCGTAATACTGAAGCCACTCCTCGGGATAATTCTGGTAGATCGGCCCCAGATCCATGTCGTTGAAATTGGTCTGGTACAGCACAGTGTCCGCCAGGGCGGAGCCGCCCAAAATAAAGAGCGCGGCGAAAACGAGCAGTTTCTTCATAGCAAACTCCTTGCTTGATTATATATTAAGTTTACTAGAAAGGTACAATATTTGCAAAAAAAAGGCTTCC
>DBWD01000059.1:13541-14038 GCA_002308555.1 bacterium UBP3_UBA1247 | reverse complement strand
CCTAGTGGGGAGGCCTTTTTGTTTCGAACGTTTCGAAATCAGAGGTTGGTGAGGGCCAGTTTTTCCAGCACGTCCTCGCGCTCCACGATGAAGCCGGTGCCTTTGGCCACGGCCAGGAGCGGTTCGTCCGCGATGGAAACGGAAAGGCCCGTGTCGTTCTCGATGCGCTTGTACAAGCCTTTCAGAAGCGCGCCGCCGCCGGCCAGCATGAGGCCGTGGTCCAGAAGGTCGGCGGACAATTCGGGCGGGCACTGCTCCAGGGCGTCCCTGACGGAATTGACGATGGCGTCGACGGGATCCTTAAGGGCCTGGCGGATCTCCACGCTGGAAACGGTGATGGTCTTGGGCAGCCCGACGTTGAGGTCGCGGCCCCTGACTTCCTTCTTCAGTTCCTGCTCGCCCAGGGGATAGGCCGAGCCGATGGCGATCTTGAGCTCCTCGGCGGTCTGCTCGCCAATGAGGAGGTTGTACTCGCGCTTCATGTACTGGACGATGGC
>DBWD01000059.1:10021-13398 GCA_002308555.1 bacterium UBP3_UBA1247 | reverse complement strand
ATGCAGTAGACTTTCCTGGCGCCGGCGCGCTCCGCGGCGGATTTGACAGCCTGGCGCTCAAGCTCGGTGATGCTGGAGGGAACGGCGATAACGATCCTGGGCGGCACCACGGAATGGCGGCTGTGGGCCTTCCTGATGAAGTACCTGAGCATTTCCTCGGTGACGTTGGGGTTGGCCACCGCGCCGTCCTTCATGGGCCTAAGGGTGTCGATCTTGCCGGGCGTGCGGCCGAGCATGCACTGGGCTTCCCGCCCGATCGCGATGATCTCGCCGGTCTTGTTGTTGATGGCGACGATGGTGGGCTCGTTGACCACCACGCCGATCCCGCTGACGTAGACGATGGTGTTGGCGGTGCCGAGGTCCACGCCGATGTCGCTGGCTAAGGCTCCCAGGAATTTACCCGAGACGTTCATGAAGGATTCGCGAATCCCAGAACCGAAAGTCTTGTTTTTCATATCCGTTTCTCCTTTTTACCTTGCTTTAGGAGGCAAAATATCTCTTAGAAAGCGCCCCGTCACGCTGTTCTTGTCGAGGGCGACCTCATAGGGCGAGCCGCAGGCGAGGAGACGTCCTCCCGCGGCGCCGCCGTCCGGGCCGAGATCGATAACGTGATCGGCGCACTTGATGAACTCAAGGTTGTGTTCTATAACTATGACGGTGTTGCCGGCGTCGACCAGCTTCTGCAGCACCTGTATCAGCCTTTCCACGTCCGCGAAGTGCAGACCGGTGGTGGGCTCGNNCTCTTGAGCACGTCCAGATTGTGCTCAATGATGATGACGGTGTTGCCAGCGTCTACCAGGCGCTGGAGCACCCCCATCAGCACCTGGATGTCCTCGAAGTGCAGACCGGTGGTGGGCTCGTCCAGGACGTACAGCGTTCTGCCGGTGTCGACTCTGGCCAGCTCGTAGGAAAGCTTGACCCTCTGCGCCTCGCCCCCCGAAAGGGTGGTGGCGTGCTGGCCGAGGGTGATGTAATCCAAGCCAACTTCCGAGATGGTTCCTAAAATACGGGAAAGCACCTTGTGGTTCCTGAAGAATTCCTTGGCTTCGGAAATCGGCATGTCAAGAACCTCGGAGATGTTCTTTCCGCGGTATTTAATTTCCAACGTTTCTTTATTATAGCGTTTCCCCTCGCATTTGTCACAGGTGACGAAAACGTCGGGGAGGAAGTGCATTTCGACCTTCTTCACCCCGGAGCCTTCGCATTCCTCGCAGCGGCCGCCTTTCACGTTGAAGGAAAAGCGTCCGGACTTGTATCCCCTCAGCTTCGCCTCGGGAAGCTGGGCGAAAATATTCCTGATGTGCGCGAAGGCTTCCGTGTAGGTGGCCGGGTTGGAGCGGGGCGTGCGGCCCAGGGGCGACTGGTCCACCACGATGACCTTGTCCAGGTATTTCAGGCCCTCTATTTCCTTGAAGGCGCCGGGCGTCCCCTTGGCGTTGTGGTAGTGCTTCCTCAGGGCCGGCAGCAGGGTGTCGGTCACCAGGGAGGACTTGCCCGAGCCGGAAACGCCTGTGACGCAAATTAAGCGGCCCAAGGGGAAGCGGACGGTCAAGTTCTTGAGATTGTTGTGACAGGCCCCTTTCAGGACCAGGGAGGGCGTTTCCGGGCCCACCGGGCGGTAAACGGGGATCTTTATCTCCCTCTTTCCGCTCAGATAATCCGCGGTGAGGGAATTCTTGCATTTCAAAAGTTTTTCGTAGGTCCCCTGGAAGATCACGTTCCCGCCTTCCACGCCAGCCCCGGGGCCCATGTCCACGACGTAGTCGGCGTTCCTTATGACTTCCGCGTCGTGCTCCACAAGGACCACGGTGTTCTTCAGGTCCCTGAGCTGCTTCAGGGCCTGCAGCAGTTTCTGATTGTCCCTGGGATGGAGGCCGATGGTGGGTTCGTCCAGAACGTAGAGGACGCCGGTCAGGCCGGTGCCTATCTGGGAGGAGAGGCGGATCCTCTGGGCTTCGCCGCCGGAGAGGCTCACGGAGCTGCGGGAGAGGTTGAGATAGCCCAGTCCCACGGTCTTCAGGAAGCCTATGCGGCTTATGATCTCTTTCAGGACGCCCTCCGTCACTTTTCTCTTCTCGCCCTTTATTTCTCCCTGCAGCGCCTCGAAGAAATCCAGCGCCTCGGTGAGCGGCATTTTCCCCACGTCCACTATGGTCTTGCCGCTGAGCGTGACGGCCCGGCTGTAGGCGTTGAGCCTTTCGCCGTGGCATTCAGGGCAGGTCTTGGAAAAATCCGAGAGCATGATGCCGAGCCCGAAGCAGGAGGGGCAGAATCCGTAGGGGCTGTTGAAGGAAAAAAGCCTGGCCTCCATTTTCGGGAATTCCTCCCCCTGGACGCAGTTCGGGCAGGCGTAGTTCCCTGAAAAATAAAGGTCTTCTCCGCCAAGCTTATGCGCCACCACCGAGTTTCCGCCTATTTTCAGGGCGGTCTCCACGGAATCCGCCAGGCGGCGCCTGACGTCTTTTTTTATCACCAGCCTGTCCACCACCACTTCCACGGTGTGGAGATTGTAGCGGGCCAGCTGGGGCGCGTCATCCAGGAGATATTCCTGGCCGTCGATCCTGACCCTGACGAAACCTTCCCGGCGGGCTTTCTGCAAAAGTTCCTTGTGCTCGCCTTTTTTGCCTTTCACCAGGGGGGCGAGGATCTCGATCTTTTCGCCCTCGGGGAGAGCCAGGATCGCCTCGATGATCTGCTCGGGCGTCTGGGGGGTGATGGGGGCGCCGCACTTGGGGCAGTGGGGGACGCCCAGCTGGGCGAAGAGAACGCGGAGATAGTCGTGGATCTCGGTGGCCGTGCCCACGGTGGACCTGAGGCTCGTGTTTCCCATGCGCTGCTGGATGGCGATGGCGGGGGAGAGCCCGGTGATGCGGTCCACCAGCGGTTTCTGCAGTATGCCCAGAAACTGCCTGGCGTAGGAGGAGAGGCTTTCCATGAAGCGCCTCTGGCCTTCGGCGAAAAGAGTGTCCAGGGCCAGGGAAGATTTTCCGGAGCCGGAAAGTCCCGTGATGACCGTCAGGGAATCATGGGGGATGTCGACGTTGATGTTCCTGAGGTTATGTTCGCGCGCCCCTCTGATCGAGATCATGTTTAGATCTCCCGAAGGCTGCCGACTTCCCGGAATTTGCGATAGCGCTGTTCTTTGAGTTCTTCGCCGGAAAAAGCGGAAAGCTCGTCCAGGTGCCTGAGGACGGCCTCTTTCAAAGCTTCGGCCGCCTTGGCGTGGTCCCGGTGGGCGCCGCCCNNGGCTCCTCGATCACTTCGTCCGCGACGCCGAGCCTCTTGAGGTCGCGGGCCGTCAGGCGCAGGGCCTGCGCGGCGTCGGCGGCCCTTTTGGCGTCGTGGAACAGGATGGCCGCGCAGCCTTCCGGGGAAAT
>DBWD01000059.1:3606-9960 GCA_002308555.1 bacterium UBP3_UBA1247 | reverse complement strand
CCGCCGCTGCCGCCTTCGCCGATGACCACGGAGACCACGGGAACGCTGAGCTCCATCATGTCCCTAAGGTTCACGGCGATGGCTTCCGCCTGCCCGCGCTCCTCGGCGCCGATGCCGGGATCCGCGCCGCCCGTGTCGATCAGGGTGACGACGGGAAGGCCGAAGCGGTCGGCCATTTGCATGAGGCGCATGGCTTTCCTGTAGCCTTCCGGATGGGCCATGCCGAAGTTGCGCTGGATGTTTTCCTTGGCGGAGCGCCCCTTCTGGTGGCCTATTATCATTATCTTGCGGCCGCCCATGGTGGCGAAGCCGCCCACCATGGCGCAGTCGTCGGAGAAACGCCTGTCGCCGTGGAGCTCCTGGAAATCCTCGCAGGCCAGGGAAACGTAGTCCAGCGTGTAGGGGCGCTGGGGATGCCTGGCGATCTGGACGATCTCGTAGGGCGTCAGGTTGGAATAGACCTCCGCGCAGAGAGCCTCGCGCTTTTTTATGAGGCTTTCTATTTCCGCGGAAGCGTCCACCTTCACCTCGGCGGAGTAGCGCTTGAGTTCCTCGATGCGCTTCTCCAGCTCGACTATGGGTTTCTCAAAATCGTAAACGAGCATTCTTTCCTGTCAGTCGTGGATATGGACGGGCGTCCCTTCCTTGACGAGGGAGTAGAGTTCCTCCACGTCCTCGTTCCTGAGCCTCACGCAGCCGGCGCTGCTGGCTTTGCCGACGGTGTCGGGCTCCCAGGTGCCGTGGATGCCGAAGCCCGGGGAGCTGATGGCCATCCAGCGGGTGCCCAGCGCGTTCTCGGGATCGCCGTAGGGGATGGGCTTGGAGTTGTCCTTGTACCAGACAGGCTCCTTCTGCTTCAGGTTGACGATGAAGTCGCCCCTGGGGGTGTTGTCGTTCTTGCCGGTGCCGCAGGGATAGCTCTTGAAGAAATTGGTCTGGCCGTCCCAGATCCTGTAAAGCCTGAGCTTGAACTCCGGGATGGAGACGTCGATGAGATAGCTGGAAAGGTCTATCCTCAGCCGCTGGTTGATCCTGATGCGGTCGTTGTTGAGCTTGTTGACGAAGAGGATGGAGTCGGCCGTGGTCTTGTATTTGCGGGCGATGGCGTTCAGTATCTCGCCGGAGCGGACCACGTGGTTGGTGATGAAGGAAAGCTTCGCTTCCCTCAGTTCCGAGATGTTCCTGTCGCCGATGTAGGCCTCGGCCTGCCTGGCTTCGGCGCTCTGGGGGAAGCCGTCTATGAGAGCCTGGCGTATGGCGTCGGCGTTCTGGGTGTCGCCCTTGGCGCTGGCGGCGTTCAGGCTTTCAAGCAGGAAGCCTTTGGAAGCCTCGTTCTTGGGATATTTCTCGCTGAAGGCTTTCTTGGCGGCGGCCTTGTCCGGGGCGAAGGCGATGAGCTCGAATTCGGCCCTGGCCTGGACGTCGGGATTCTGGTGCTCCTTCAGGACGCTTTCCCAGGTCTCCTTGTCCGGCTTGCCCAGGGCGGTCTCGCAGAGAGCCTGCTTGTAGAGCGCGTCGGCTTTGGAAGAGGGGTTCTTTTCGTATTTTTTGACCGCTTTTTTAAAGGTCGGCAAAGCGGCGGAATAGCGCTTTTCCTGAAGCGCCTTTTCCGCTTCCGCCAGTTTTTCCTCGAAGGGCCGCCTGGTGGCGCAGAGGATCGCGACCGTACCGGCGATGCCCAAAAGCAGGATTATCAAAAAAACTTTTTTCATTATCGGTCAGTTTTGATTGAGTTATTTTTCTTTTTTCGAAGGCTTGGCAGGCTCGTTTTTGCCGCCTTTCTGGCTCTTGGCTTTCTTCTGCTGCTCCTCGATGTCGGAGGCCACGGAGTCGGTGGTCAGAGGATAGAAGA
Organism: bacterium UBP3_UBA1247; assembly: GCA_002308555.1. The sequence continues at coordinate 8,108 of DBWD01000059.1, read as the reverse complement.
CCAGGTAGGGGATGCGGTTGCGGAAAGTTTTGTAGTTGCTGCCGATGTCGGAGCTTTCGGCGTCGCCTTCGCCCTCGGCGTCCTTGTCCTTATCCTTATCCTTTTCCTTGTCTTTCTTGTCCTTTTTGTCCTTGTCTTTCTTGTCGTCCTTCTTGTCGTCGGTCTTCTTGCCCATGAAAGAGTCGCGGTGCAGGCTGGCGAAATAGTTGTCGTAATCCTTGTCGAAGTTGCGGGCCTGTTCCTTGGACTTGCGCATAAGGTAGATGGTGGGCAGGGCGTCCTTGATGCTCAGGTATTCGTAAAGGGCGGAGGCCTGGCGCATGTAGTAGTAAAGCTTGGCGTTGTCGGTGGGGGCGCCGTTCTTCACGAACTGGTCCATGTTGATGAGGCCGCTCTTTTCCAGGGGCAGGGACTTGAAGGGCAGGGAGCCGGACTTGACTTTCAGCAGCACGTCGTAGGTGACGGGCTTGCCCTGGAAACGCGTGACCTGCAGCGGGCCGCTTTCCGTGACGACGGAGGTGAGGTCGCTGCAGTAGGCGGCGAAGCCCAGGGTGAGGAACTCGTTCACGGAGCCGCGGGGGTTCACGACGCTCAGAAACTCGTCCAGCACGGCGGAAGCCACCGCGTAGGCGAAGGCCTCGGCGTTCCAGTCCTTGTTGACGGGGGTCAGGAAAACGTAGAATTCGCGGTAGCCCTTGGCGTTGTAGACGGTCTGGACCGGGGAGTTGCGCAGACCGGTGCCTTTCAGCATCGTCCAGTCCTCGCTCTTGGTCACGAAGAAGACTTTGCCTCTCAGCTTGCCCAGCCAGTTGATGAAGTCGGTCATGACCAGGGCTTCCGTGGCGCGCTCGAAGGCGCTGTCGCCGGCGGAGAGGATCTTGTCGATGCCGTAGAACTCGGCGGTGTCGACTTCCGCGGCCTTGCCGCCCTTCACGACCTTGCACTTCTCGGGATAGACCGCGATGAAGCGCGTGCTTTCCGCGATGGCCTTTTTCTGGCCCTTCATGGCGGATTTCAGGCGGGCGGAGTGATTGCTGTCGCCCTGCTTGAGAAGCTTGATGTCGTTTTGACGGAAAAGCTTGTAAACGTTCTGAATGTCTTTTTCCGAGTTGACGCTGATCTTGTTGCAGTAGGATTTCGCGCCTCTGTCGCTGCCCGCCTTGGCGTTCAGCCTGCCCATGTAGTCCTTCATTTTCGGGGCCGCGAACTGGGGGCCGGCGGCGGCTTTCTCGGCGTCGCTCTCGGAGAGCGCGCCGGCGCCTTCCTTGGCGTCCTCCAGAAGTTCCGTTTTTTCCTCTTCCTTCAGTTCCTCGCTCACCGCGGGGGCGGCGGGAGCGGCGTCGCTTCCGGACTCGTCTGAGATTTCTTCCTCGTCGGCGTCGGACTCTTCGACCAGGGCGTTGCCTTCGTCGTCGAACTGGACGTCCTCATCCTCGAAATCATCCTCCGCCATAAGGGGGATCGAAACGGCGATAAGGGAGATCAGAAGAAGATAAAAAAGATTTTTTTTCATATCTGTCACCTCGAAATATAGTGAAAAGTGATTGTGGTCTGAGTCGTTTATTTGCTTTCCGAGACTTCGGGGGCGGGAGCTTCGGCGTCCGCGGCGGGCGTTTCGGCGCCGTCTTTGGCGGCCTCGGGTTCAGGTTCCTTTTCCGCGGCGGCGGGAGCCTCGGGGGCGTCCTTGGCGGGCTCGGCGCTCTCGGCGGCGGGCTCGGCGCTTTCCTTGGCGGGCTCAGCGCTCTCGGCGCTCTCAGCGCCTTCCTTGGCGGGTTCGGCGCCCTCGCCTTTGCCTTCCTCAGCGGCTTTCTCGGCGGCGGCTTTCTCTTTGGCCTTCTTCGCCTCGATGATGTCCTTCGTCATCTTCTCCTGGGTCAGCTCGTAGAAGCGGCGGTTGGCGGCTTTTTCCAGAGCCTTCAGGTCGGCGGAGCCCACGACGACCACGTTGGTGTCGCCGGGCTTGGCTTCCTTGACGGCGGTGCCGATGATGCCGCGCTGCATCTCGCAGTAGGAGAGGCTGAATTCCTTGTCGAAATTGCGGCCCTGGGAGAGGGAGCGGATGAGCGACAGAACGCCCAGGGGGGAGTTCTTCCAGAGTTCCTCGAAGACGCTCCGGCTCTCGTAGAGGAAATAATATTTCTGCTCCGGGGTCTGGGGCAGCGTCTGGGTGTCCTTGAGTTCCGAGAAGGGGACGAGGCGCTTTTCCTTCAGGGGCAGTTTCTTGCCGACTTTGGGTCTTTTGACTTTAACGTGCTTGCCGCCGATGGTCACTTCGCCGACCTGCTTGGGCGTGAAATCGGGGGGCGTGACGACCGCCTCGAGCCCGGACAGCTCACCGGCCACGCCGGTCATGACGAAAAGGGGAAGCTTGGAATCGGGGCGGCCGCTCAGCACTCGGCAGTATTCCTTCACGATCTGCTCGGAGATGGCGTAGCAGAGGGTCTGGGGAACGTACTCCGCGTCGCAGGCGTCGTCGAGGATCGCGAATTCGCGGGACCTGTCGTTCACGCAGCAGTTGGCGACGATGGACTCGGCGGATTCGTTGCTCCTAAGCCTGAGCCACATGGCGACGTTGGGGACGACGTAGATCTTGGCGGGATAGTCGGACCAGTCCATGAATTCGCCGATCAGGAGTTTTTCCGTGACGGCCACGTAGTTGGACTCGGCGGCGTTCAGCAGTTCCTGCAGATGCTCCCTGTTGTCGTTTCTTTTGTGCTTTTCCTCCACGAGGGTGGTGACGTGGCTGGGGCCGGTGATCAGGAAATATTCGCCCGTCAGCGTGATCTCGTTGCCGTACATCGCGCGGTACTTCTTGGTCTTGGTGATCTCCTTGGCGCGCTGGGGAATGTTGCTGCGGTCGGCTTTGGCCACGGTCTCGGTGTCGTAGAGCCTGAAACGGCTGTAAAACTCGTTGACGCCCTCGGGGGTGTCCAGGCCGAAAAGACGGGTGTAAAGCGTTATGGCGGTGCCGCTCTGCTCGACCTGGCCCACGGTCTTCTTGACCTGCAGAACTTTGGGGGGCTCGTCATGGGAGGCCCAGAGGGCGCCTGAGAAAATAAGGACGAGAAGGGTGAAAATCATGACTTTCTTCATAGTCTTCCTCGCTTATTGTTTTGATTGATTTGGAACTTGTCCTGTCTTCAATATAATTTTACAATATTCCTGTGTGTCCGAAACCGCCTTCGCCCCGTTCGGTCTTTCCCAGGTCCTCCTCGCTTTCGCAGAGGGAGACCTTCGCCCGCTCGACTTTCTGGACCACGAACTGGGCCACGCGCATGCCGCGGGTCACCGCGAAGGGCTCTTTCCCGAAGTTGATCAGGATGACCCGGATCTCGCCGCGATAGTCGGAATCCACCGTCCCGGGGCCGTTGACGACGCCTATGCCGTGCTTGGCGGCCAGGCCGCTCCTGGGCCTCACCTGGATCTCATAGCCCGCCGGAACGGCGGCCTTGAGCCCGGTGGGGATCATGGCGAAGGCTCCGGGAGCCAGGACCACGTCCGCGGCGTTGGCGGCGCAGACATCCAGTCCGCTGGAGCCTTCCGTCTGGTAGGACGGGAGGGGCAGGTCTTCCGTCCCTTCCGTCCTGAAAAAACGGATGTCGACTTCGCCGGGCATGAGATCAGTCTTCCGGGTTGTCTTCCTGGCGGCGGCGGGGACGCTTGTCGCGGTCTCCGCCCCTGCGTTCGCGGCCGCCCTCGCGGGAGCCGCGGCGCTCGCTGTCTTTCTGGCTGCGGGTCTTCACCTTGCTGGGATCGAAGGGCTCGTCCAGGTGCTTCATGGTGAGGTTGACGCGGCCCTTGTCGTCGATCTCGATGACGCGGACGTCCACCATGTCGCCTTCCTTGAGCACGTCCTCGATCTTGTCGACGCGCTCGTCCCTGATCTCGCTGATGTGGACCATGCCTTCGACGTCGGGAAGGATCTTCACGAAGGCGCCGAAGGTCATGAGCCTGGTGACGGGGCCGCGGTAGATCTTGCCGATCTCGGCGGTGGCCATCATGCTTTCGATGACTTCCTTGCCGGCCTGGGCGATCTCGAGGGAGTCGCCGGCGATCTGGACCGTGCCGTCGTCCTCGATGCTGATCGTGGTGCCGGTCTGTTCCTGGATGGCGCGGACGTTCTTGCCGCCGGGGCCTATGAGGGCGCCGATCTTGTCAACCGGGATCTTGATGGTCAGGATCTTGGGAGCCAGCGGGGAGAGTTCCGGACGCGGCGCGGGCAGTTCCTGGGCCATGATGTCCAGGATGCGGAGCCTGGCGCTGCGGGCTCTCTCGAAGATGGCGGGCAGAAGATCCACGGGCAGGCCTTCCACTTTCAGGTCGACCTGGACGCCGGTGACGCCTTTTTTGGAGCCGGCAACCTTGAAGTCCATGTGTCCGTAATGGTCCTCGTCGCCCACGATGTCGGTGATGAGGGTGTATTCGTTGTCGTCAGCCACCAGGCCGACGGAGATGCCAGCCACGGGGGCGTCGATGGGGACGCCGGCGTCCATCAGGGACAG
>DBWD01000059.1:0-3574 GCA_002308555.1 bacterium UBP3_UBA1247 | reverse complement strand
GTGATGTCGCTGGTGATGCGGATGGTGTATTCGAAATCTTCGGGGATGAGGAATTTCAGGCTGCGTTCCGCCAGGTTGCCGTGGCCGATCTCGCGGCGGCCGGGGCCGCGCAGAGGTCTGGCTTCGCCAACGGAGTAGGGCGGGAAGGTGTAATGCAGCATGAACTTCTTCTGGCTCTCGCCGGCCAGGCCTTCGATGCCCTGGGCGTCGTCGGCTGTGCCCAGGGTGGTGGTCACCAGGGCTTGGGTCTCGCCGCGGGTGAAGAGGGCGGAGCCGTGGCAGCGGGGCAGGAAGCCCGTCTCGCAGCTGATGGGACGGATCTCGTCCAGGCCGCGGCCGTCGACTCTGTGCGACTTCTCGCGGATCAGCTTGCGCAGGCAGACGCCGGTCAGATCCTCGAAAGCCACGCCAAGTCCGATGGGGTTCTCCTCGGCGCATTCCTCGAGGGCCAGGACTTCTTCCTTGTAGGCGTCCCTAAGGGCGTTGAGGGCCTCGTTGCGCTCGGCCTTGCCCTTTATCATGAGGGCTTCCGTGATCCTGTCGCGGTAGGTCTCGCAGACAGCCATGGCTTTCTCGCTGGCCTTGATGTGGGTGTATTCGCGTTTCTGGACGCCGATCTTGGCGGCCAGCTCGTCCTGCAGCTTGATGAGGGGCTGGAGGGCCTTGAAGGCGTAGGCGATCGCTTCCGTAACTTCCGCTTCGGGGGCCTGCTTGGCCTCGCCCTCGATCATCACGACCTTGTCGGCGCTGCCGGCCACCACGAAGTCGAGCAAAGCCTTGGAGCGCTGCTCGTCGTTGGGGTTGATGATGAGCTCGCCGTCAACCTTGACCACGCGCACCGCCGCCAGGGTGGCGGCGAAGGGGATGTCGGAGACGGCGACCGCCGCGGAGGCGGCCGTCACGGCCATCACGTCGGGATCCTCGTCGCGCCTGGCGCTGAGGACCTGCAGCATGATCTGGACCTCGTTGTAGTAGTCCGCCGGGAAGAGGGGACGCATGGGCCTGTCGATGCAGCGCATGGTCAGGATCTCCTTGTCGGTGGGCCTGTTTTCTCTCTTCATGTATCCGCCCGGGAACTTGCCGACGGCGGGGAAGCGCTCGCGGTAGTCCACGGTCAGGGGGAAGAAATCAGTGTCTTCCTTGACTTCGTAAGGGGAGACGGCGGTGGCCAGAAGGACCAGGTCGCCGTGCTGAAGAATGACGGCGCCGTGGGCCTGCTTGGCGATGCGGCCGGTCTCGATAGAAAGGGTCTTTCCTAAAAATTCTGTTTCAACTTTGGAAACCATAGAGCTAAAAACTCCTAGATAATGAAATGTTTAAACGCGCGGAGGGCTTTCGGCCCGTCCGCGCGTTGCCCGCAAAATCTTACTTGCGGATGTTCAGTTGTTCAAGCAGCGCTTTGTAGCGGTCTTCGGCGGTGGCGCGCAGATAATCCAAAAGTTTCCTGCGTTTCGCTACCAGCTTCAGAAGCCCGCGGCGGGAGTTGTTGTCCTTGGGGAACTGCTTGAGGTGTTCCTGGATGTGGGAAATGCGCTCGGTCATGAGAGCGATCTGAACGTCGGAAGAACCGGTGTCGCCTTCGTGAAGGGCGAATTTTTTCATGACTTCCTGCTTGCGTTCAACTGTGATAGGCATAGTGCCTCCTTTTTGGTTAGCGTCCTTCGACGCGGTACACCCTACTCTAAGCAGACAACCAGATGCCAACCTGGGGTAGGGCAAAATAAAAACAGTATTAGGAATTATATCAAAAGGGGTCGTGGAAAGCAAACCGGGGCGGGGGAGCGGGGAGCCGGGGCTTATCCTCTTATATAAAATAAGGCTCCGTTCCGGCCACGGGAAGGCAGCGGAACGGACCGGCGCCGGACCGTATTGAATATAATGGACTGTTTTGATACAATGACTGAATAAAATAATTTTTTGCCTGAAAAAGTTTTTCCGGACCCGTCCTCGTAGCTCAGCAGGATAGAGCGACNNTAAACCGTAGGTCGCCGGTTCGAATCTGGCCGAGGATAGTCCGGGAAAACAGGCGTCAAAATCGCTTTTAACAACAACATCTGCATTCGTAAAGACATCTAAAGGAGCCATATGGCAGGTTTTACCAAACAGGAACTGCGTCACGACGCGGTGCATGAAGAACTCGAAAAAATAACCGTGACCGTGGTCAAGAAACGCAACACGATCTTGCTTGTACTTCTCATCCTTCTGGTTATCGGTTTCGCCGTGTCCCAGATCATCAGCAGCAAAAAGAACAAGCAGTCCAGCGCGGACAACCTGCTGGCCCAGTCCGGCACGAACACCGTGGCCCTGTTGGACGTTCCCGCCAAGTATCCCGGCACCCACGGCGCCAAGGCCGCGCTCCTGAGGCTGGCCGCGGAANNGAAGCCGCGGCTTCCACGAACTACGTGGCCGCCAGGGAGTATTACACCCAGGTGGCGGAAGGCTATCCGGAAGACGAGTGCGCCGACGCGGCCTGGATCTCCGTGGCCCGCTGTTATGCCGGCGAGGGCGATTTCGACGCGGCCGCCGCGACTTTGAACGACAAGGTCATGAAAGGCCCCCACGCCAAGAACGCCAAGTACGCGCTCTTCAAGATCTACGCCGTGCAGGGCAAGGAAGCGGAGGCTCTCGCCGTGGCCGAGGAACTGCCTGAGCTGAAGGATTCCCCGCTGTTCGAGGACATCCTGTCCAGCCTCTCCCGCAAGGGAGGCAAGCAGCCCGCGGAAACCGAAGCCGAGACCGAGCCCGAGAAAACGGAAGCGGCCGAATAAGACGGAACCGACTATTTCACGAAATTAGAGACAAAATCATTTTTCCGAAAGGAGATGCTTATGAAATCCCAACATTTTCGCAACCTTTGCCTGGCTTTCCTGAGCGCCGTTTTCTGCCTCGGCGCCCTGGGAGCGGAAACCGTCGCCGAAACGGCCCAGTCCCTTTTCAGCCAAGGCGTGACGCTGTATGAGACCGGCGACTACCAGAACGCTTTGAAAGCCTTCCGCCGGATGCAGGAAGAGTTCCCCCGTTCCGCCCGCGCGGTCCGCGGCTGGGAATACATCGCCCTTTGCGAGAACAAGCTGGGCGACCCCTACGCGGCCTTCGAGGCTTACCAGCAGATCTGGGACAATCATAAGGAATTCACCAAGATGCAGGTCATCACCCGCAACCAGATGCGCATCGGCAACCACTACATGGAATACAAGCGCTATCAGATCGCGGAGAAGATCTTCTCGAAGATCCTGGAGAACGCCCCCTACAGCGAGGCGGCTCCCGCGGCCCAGTACTCCCTCGGCCTGGCCCAGTACAATCTGAAAAAATATTCCGACGCCAGGGAATCCTTCGAGGCCGTCTGCCAGAATTTCCCCACCTCCCAGCTGGTGGACGACTCCGCCTTCATGCTGGGCATCGTGGATTCCGCGGCGGCCGTGGCGGCTGACTATGACCAGACTTCCACCGACCGCGCCATCGCCTCCTTCCGGAACTACATCAGGGAATTCCCCACCGCCGAGCACGTGGGCGACGCCCAGGCCCACATCAGGGCCCTCCGCGACCGCAAGGCCCAGTCCCTCTACGACCAGGC
>DBWD01000076.1:11004-11531 GCA_002308555.1 bacterium UBP3_UBA1247 | reverse complement strand
TATTACATGGGCCCCATGTTCCGCTACGAAAGGCCCCAGGCCGGACGCCAGCGCCAGTTCCACCAGCTGGGCGTGGAGATGTTCGGCACTTACAGCCCCCTGGCGGACGCCGAGACCATCTCCATGATGGTAAGGCTTTTCGAGATGCTGGGACTGAAGGGCGTCTCCGTCAACATCAACACCCTGGGGGACAAGGAGAGTTTGGAAAAATACCGCGCGGTCCTGAGGGAAAGGGCCAGGGCCAACTTCGACAAGTTCTGCCCCGACTGCCAGCGCCGCATGGAAAAGAACGTGCTGCGTCTCCTGGACTGCAAAGTCCCCACCTGCAAGGCTATTTTTGAAAACGATCTGCCGGGCATCAAGGACTGCCTGAGCGACGAGGCGAAGGCCCATTACGAGACGGTCCTGAAGCAGCTTGACCTGATGGGCATCAAATACGTCGAGACGCCCCAGCTGGTGAGGGGCTTGGACTATTACACCCACACCATTTTCGAGGTGACCCACAACTCCCTGGGCTCCCAGGACGC
>DBWD01000076.1:0-10957 GCA_002308555.1 bacterium UBP3_UBA1247 | reverse complement strand
CGTGGGCTTCGCCATCGGCGAGGAGCGGCTCATGATCGCCCTGGCGGCCGTCAGGGGCGAAGAGGAGAAGACCGGGACGGCCGACGTTTTCCTCGTCTCCATGGACGAGGAGGCGATAGGGGAGAACCTCGCCCTTGCGGACGTTCTGAGAAACGCGGGGCTTTCCGCCGCGCTCATCCCGGAGAAGGCCTCCGCCAAATCCCAGTTCCGCCAGGCCAACGCCTCCGCGGCCCCCTTCGTGCTCATCAGGGGCGGCGACGAACGTAGCAAAGGCATCTGGAACCTGAAGAAGATGGAGACCGGCGAACAGAAGGAAGTCACCAAGGAAGAAATTTTAAGTTTCTTCAAGGAGAAATAACAAATGACCTCGCGTCTTACGAACATTCTTTTGACCACCCTGCTGGTGGTGGCCGTGGCCCTTCTGGTCTGCAAGATGCAGAGCATGAAGGAGGAGAAAAAGGCCGCCGCTGCCCCTGAGGCTGCGCAGGTCGAGACCCCCGAAATGAAGGCTCCCGAAAAGGGCGCCCTGGACACGATCTTCTCCAGGAAGAGCGTCAGGGAATACACCGACCAGCCGGTGGAAAAGGAAACGCTCCTCGAGCTCGTCAAGGCCGGCATGGCCGCGCCCACGGCCATGAACCGCCAGCCCTGGGCCTTCGTGGTCGTGACAGACATGAAGACTTTGGAGCCCATAAACGACATGATGGGCCTGAGGATGCTGAAGCAGGCCAAGGCCGCCATCTTCGTCCTGGGCAAGAAAGACGAGAAGTTCTGGCAGCAGGACTGCTCGGCCGCCACGGAGAACATTCTCCTCGCCGCCGAGGCGAAGGGGCTGGGCGCCGTCTGGTGCGCCGGCTTCCCCATGGAGGACCGCCTCGCGGAATATAAGAAGATCCTGAACTACGGCGACGAATACGAAGTGCTCTCCCTGGTCTCCATCGGCTACCCGACCGGGGCGGAAAAACCCAAGGACAAATTCAAGGAAGAGAAGATCCACTGGGACCGCTGGTGAGAAATGTTTCGCGCTAAGTTTCTGATACCGTTCCTGCTTTTTCTGGCTTACCTTACCCTGGAGGTTGCTTACTTCGCGGGCAAGAGGCTGGCTCCGGCGTATCCCGACTTGAGGACCGCGGAACTGGGAGACCAGAGATCCATTACCTCGGGACGTATCACCTACCACCTTTATCCCGTCGACGCCTACGCCGCGGGAACGCTCTGCGTTAATTTTTTCGCCAAGCTGGGCGGCAGCACGGACAAGCTTCCGAAGCTCCGCTACGGCATCCTGAGCCCCGAGGAGAACGAGGTCCTGGTCCGCGCGGAGTCGACTTCCATAAATTTTCAGAAATATCTTTCCCGCTGCGTGGCCCAGGAGCTTGGCGTTTTCAAGCGGCGGTCCTTCTTCATGCTGCGCCAGCGCGTTCCCGCGGCCGGGCGCTATTACCTGCTGGTCGCCAATCCTCTCCCCACGAAGCTGAGCGGGGAGCAGCTGTTTTTCTTCGTCACGAACTTCAGGGAGAAGGCGAAATGCTTCTGGCCTTACGCCCTGCTTTTTATCCGGAATCTCGTCATCCTGTGCCTGGTTGTTTTCTTCGCGTTCAAGTTTTACGGGAAAGTTAAAAGACTCTGGCGTTTCCTCGTCGTTCTCGCGGCCTGCGGGATCGTCTCTTTCATCCTTTGCGCGACCCCTTTGGGCGTGGTCCGGTCGGCTATGGGCGGGCCGCGATCCCGCGTGCTGTACTCCCAGAAGGTCGGCAAGGATCTGGCGGGGGAGGGCGACATCCTTAAGATCCCGCTGGAAAACTGCCCGCCCTACGGCGCGGCGCTGCTGAACGTCAAGGGCCGCGCCATGGACAGCGCGGCGCACGCCCTGGTCTACACGGATCTTTACAAGGCTCCTTCCTACGACGACCCCCAGACGGAAGCGCTCCTGACTTTCTCCGGCCCGAAGGAACAGAGATACCTTCTGGCCTTCGACACCGTCCATTCCTTCTCCAGCGAAGTTTCCCTGCGTTTCTGGAACGAAGGGCACGGGGGACCCGCGCGGATAGAGGAGGTCACCCTGGAGGCGGCCAGCCTTCCGCCCATAGTCCTGAAGGTCATTTTGGGCTTCGCCCAGTTCCTTTTGCCCTGCTTCTGGGTCGTCTGGGCAGGGCTCCTGGTTTCCTTCTATTTCGTCGCCGTCTATTTCAGGCGGGACATCTATTCCAAGATCGCCGCGGCTCTTCTGACGCTGGCGGCTTTGGCGATCCTGGTCGCCCCGGTGTATTCCTTCGGCTATCCCGAACCCTTGGCCCAGACCACCGACGAACGCTGGATCATGGGGCTGAGGCCCATGAGCTTCTATTCGCTGCTCTGGCGCAACGAGCCCAAGCCTGACATCACGCCCGCGGAGCTGGAGAACCCCGTGGCGGGAAGCCTGACCGTGGCTTCCTACAGCGACCACGTGCTGGCCGCCCGCGGCGAGCTCTATCCGGACAACAACAAGACCTTCCAGCGCTTCTTCACCCGCTTCTTCAGCAACATCAGGATGAGCATTCGGCGCGAGATGGTGGTTTTGCGCGACTTGCGGCTGGTGAGGCTCAACGGCGCTTACCTTATGCTGAGAATGATCGCCTGGCTGTGGCTGATGGCGCTTATCCTCGGCTCGCTCTTCCAGGCCTTCAGGGTTGTGTTCAAAGGAGGCAAGGCATGAGGAAGATCCTGGGATTCCTGAGAAAAGCCTGGCCGTACCTTCTTTTGGCGGCGCTTCTGGCCCTGGCGTTCTACATGCGCTTCTACCATCTCTCCTGGCGGGGGATGACCTACGACGAATGCTTGACGGAGGAGCGCTCCCACTGGTCGCTCTGGCATCTCTGGCGTTTTTACATCACCAGCCGCGCTCCCGTGAACGCTCTCATTTATTTCTTCGACGGCCGCTTCTTCACCACCTTCTTCGGGGTCGACGTCCTGAGGGAATGGCAGATCAGGCTGCCCTCCGCCATCTTCAGCTTCCTGACCGTGCCTCTGCTGTTCCTTTTGGGCAGGCGGCTGAAGGACAACTGGTCCGGCCTGCTTCTGGCTTCCTTAGGCGCTGTCTCGTTCCTGCTTCTGACCCACGCCAGGGAGGCGCGCTATTATTCTTTCGTCTGCTTTTTCACCACCTGGCTTCTCATCGAGGCCGTGGACATTCTGAAGAAGGCCCCGGGCGACCGGGAGTCGGTGAGGGACTACGCCCTTTACGCCCTGGCGGCGATAGGCGGCATGGGCTCCCACCAGGGCTTCTACTTCCTTTTCGCCTTCTCCAACGTTTTCCTCTGCCTCTACGCTTTCCTGCCGGTGGCGGGCCTGGCCTGGGAGGGGAGGAAGGAGTGGAGAGGCTTGGGTTTCAGGCGCTCCATGGAGGCTTTCAAGGACGCTTTCGGGATCTTCTACCAGAAACTGATCCTCCTGATCCTGCCCTGCCTGGTCTATTGCTACCAGTTCCTGCTGGTGTCCGGCGCGGACAAGCCCTACACGCCAACCGGCCGGGGCAGCGCGACGCTCATCTCCGAACTTTCCTTCTCCGTGGTGGGAGGCATTTGCCAAAGGCTGTGGGTGGGCGCGCCTTTCGCCCGCTACGCTCTCTACCTGACCATCGCGGCCTTCATCATCCTGCTCTTCAGCAGGCTCAGGCTCATAGCCCTTTACTGTTTCTTCGTCAAGCTGTCCACCTTCGTGCTGCTGCGCCTCCTGACCCAGCGCATCACTTACGAGCAGTTCCGCGACAAATACATAATTTTCGTCCTGATCATCGACATGCTCCTGCTCGCCGCGGCCCTGAGCTGCCTTCTGGAATGGCTCTGGGCGCTTTTCGCGAGGATGACCTCGCGGCCCGAGCGGCGTGAGGCCGCGGCCTCCTGGGGGCGCGCCTTTTCCATGATCGGCTTCTGCGCGCTCATCTGTTTCGCCGGCTGGGGCGAGGCCGAGTCCGAAAAGCTTTTCGAGGAGCAGCTGGAGGGCGTGCGCTACGTCTTCGACTATCTGGAAACGGCCTACCAGCCCGGCGACGTCGTCATATACCAGGCGGAGCCCAACTCCTGGGTCCACAAGAACTGCCTCTACGAGCAGAGCCTGCGGCCGAACACCAAGAACTGGATCGTCAAGGAGTCCATCTTTCTGCCCTACATGCAAGACGAGTTCAAGAAGAAGCAGGGCTGCTATGTGTGGTGGATCCTGATGTACAGGCCGACGAAGGGCTTCATGCCGTATTTTTACCACAACATGCGGGCTTTCGGCTCTGACGTGGACGACCACAACGCCATGATCATGTGCCGCTCCGCGGAGAAGGTCAAGACCCTGGCGGACGCCATGTACCTGACCATCGAGCTTTTCCGCTGGACCTATCTCCACCAGCACATCCAGTACGAGAACCACCTGATCAACAAGGGCCTCAAGGTTGTCAGCCTCAAGGACACTGTCTTCACGAACCTCATCGCCAAGACCATCGAGCAGTCGGCGACCTTCACCCCGAAGACGAGGGACCTTCTGGAAGATCCCAATTTGGAATTCTACGCCTACCGCCTGATCAACGAATGGTACGCCGGCATCAAGCAGGTGCCGAGGGAGACCAGGCCCATTTTGGTGACGCCCCTGGAAAGGTACGTCTACACCTATCTGTCCTGCTGCGCCGCCAAGGATCTGCCCGGGGAGCAGAGGGCCAGGACCGGCCTCCTACACCTGAAGCACGGCTGGTGGTTCTACGACAGGATCTACCGCTTCACCCATGACGAATTCCCGCGCCCCTACCTGGAGCCGACGCAGCTGGAAAGCTTCATGTCGCTGGAAGACATATACAGCAACCGGGTCCGTTTCGACGCGGCCTACCTTACCCTCAACCCGGACATGGCTAAGGATTGGAACAAACTTTTAAAACGCGCCCGCGGCGCCCATAACGAGAAAAGACATGGAAAAACATTACAAAATAATCCCTGAGCCGAAGCGCATAGTTTACGGCGAGAAAAATTACCGCCTCAAAAAGCCGCTGAGCGAAAGGTTCCGGCAGGAGATCGTTTCCGCCTGGCACGACTTCCCGCACACGGCGGAGAAGACCCTTCAGGACAACGGCATCAAGATCCGTTTCTTCGAGGTCCCCAACATGGCCCCCAGCGCCTATTCCGTCAAAGTCACGGAAAACGGCGTGCTCGTCTCGGCGGGAGGCTACGAGGGCCTTTGCGGCGCCTTCCAGACTTTTCTGAAGGTCCTGGACGACACCACGGACAGCATCCGCTGCATGGAGATCGAGGACGAGCCGGACTGCCAGGTCAGGGCTTTCCATCTCGACCTTTCGGTCTACAACTACAAGATCGAATACGTCAGGCAGATCCTGGACAAGCTGGCGGCCCTGAAATACAATGCCATCATCATCGACTACCGCGGCATGTTCCCGTATTCGCTGCCTTACTCCTCGGCCTTCTACGGCTACAGCGCGGAGCAGGTCTCCCGCATGGTGGCTTACGCCAGAAGGCTCGGCATAACGGTCATCCCGCTGCTGCCGGTCCTGAGGAACGTCGACTTCATCTGGGACCTGGAGCCCTACATCTGGATCTCCGACCTGCCGGAACTGAAGAACGAAAGTCTGGCCAAGATCAAGGCGGAGTTCCCGGAGGCCAGGGAGCTTATGAAAGGCCTCTGCCGCGACCTGGCGAAAGCCCACGGCGGACCTTACGTCTTCCTGGATTTCGCCGGCCGCGAGGAGGACAACTCCTTCACCCAGGAGCTCAGCAAGGTCCAGGAGGAATACGCCCTGGAGCTCTGCGGGGTCCTGAAGGAAGAGGGGAAAGTCCCCGTCACCTGGTCCGACATCCTGAACGGCGACCTGCTGGACAGATGGCCGGAGGGGGGCGCCGTCCTCATGCGCGACAACCGCGAGCTGGACAGCGCCGCGCGTTTCAGGAAAGCCGGGCAGTCGGTCTGGAACAGCTATTACGCCCTTTCCTTCCCGGCCACGGAAGTCAGCATCCGCCTGAAATCCCATCTCCAGGCCCTCTGGCCCATCAAGGAAGACAAGAACGACCAGGGCTCCGTGGTGCTGGCCTACAGCAGCCACAACTGCCAGCGTCTGGACACGCCGCTGGCCCCGCAGCTGATGCAGGGCGCCATGCGCATGCCCATCGTGCTGGCCTGGGAGGCGGTCTACCGGGCGGGGGCGCTGCTTTGGCGGAAGTCCTCCACCGAGGAGGCGCTCAAGGAACTCTGGCCCATCTTCTATTTCGGCTCGGAAAACGAGAAGGTCAGGGAGTTCTCCTCCTACATGGAGAATTTCCATCTGACGGATTCCGACGACTATCCCAAGGCCACCAAGGAGCTCATGAAGATGGCGGAGGCCCTGAAGCCGCACATCCAGCGCGACATGCTCGACCTGGTGTATTTTTACGCCAGATACAGGCTCTACAACCGCTACATCGACCAGCAGTTCTCCCGCAAAAGGGAGATAATGCACGTGGACAAGGTCATAGCCGCCACCAAGGAGATGCACAAGATCTGGCAGAGCGCCATGAAGGACAAGCTCCCCCTGGAGACCACCAGCATCATGCAGCGCTATCTTTTCGGATACGTGGAGGAACTGGTCAGGAGAGCCGTCAAACGCTGAATAAGCGGGGGAGAGGCCCGCGGGCGGCAGGATATGCCTCCCCGGGGGAAAGCCCCCTCAAAAGACGCCCGAGGCGGAAAACCGGCGGCCCCCTTCCCGGGGCCGCCGGCCTTTTTCGGAATCCGGCCCCGCGCCGCCCGGCCGTCCTTGACATAGAAAAGTCGTTTGATTATAATTTTAAACGATTATTTTTACCCTACTATAGGCGCGAAGTGCGCCTATGGGAGAGGGCATGTGTATATTCATTTATATCCGAGAGGAATACGTGTTAACAGTTACGGTTCGTAAAAACGAAACAGTTGACAAGGCGATCCGTCGCCTGAAAAAGAAAGTAGACCGCGAAGGCGTTCTTAAGATCGTGCGTCAGCACCAGCAGTACGAGAAGCCCAGCGAGAAAAAACTGCGCAAGCAGAAAGCCGCCCGCCGCAACGCTCACCGCCTGATGAAGCTTTACCGCTAAGTCAAACTGAGCCTCAAGCGGGAAGCGAGGTTACGATGTTTCCCAAACAGAACAATTACAATCCCAGCGAGAAGCTGATCCTGACGAAAAAGATCCTTTGCGAATGCAAGCTTTTCTACGTGGATTACAAAGAAAACAAGCGAGGCCGTTTTCTGAAGATCAGCGAGAAAGATTCCCTCACCAAGCGCACGATCATCGTGCCGGCGGAAGCGATAGGCCAGCTGGCGGAGATCCTTCAGGAGATCGTCAAGGCGGGTGATCTGGAACCGAAACCGCAGGGAGAGCAGCAGGCGGAAGCGGAAAACGCCACCGGCGCGATCCCGCGGGAAGAGAACGGTCAGGAACAATAACATCGAAGTCGAGAAAGCAAAATGAAGCACAGTGTCAACAAGGGTTTCACCCTCATAGAAATTCTGGTGGTCATAAGCGTCATCGGTATTCTCTCAACGCTCTCCGTTGGCGTCGCCACCGTCGCCAAGGCGCGTATCAAGACCTCAGCGGCCGAGGCCGTCATCCAGAGGCTTGAGCTGGCCCTGTCCCAGTACAAGAACGACTTCGGCTGCTATCCGCCCACCGGCAACGATCCCAACGACAACTCGATCATGATCGGCTGCCTGACCGGCGATCTTAACGGCGACGGCAAATACACCGGCGACGAAGGCGACATTCCCGCCAACCACCCCCGCTGGAAAAAGCCCTACATCCTGATCGACAAAAGCTTCCCGGTGCGCGCCGGCAAGCTCATGGATCCCTGGGACGTGCCCTACAGATATTGGGAAAACCAGAGGGAATGCCCCCGCTGCCCCTACAACGGCAACATGTATCTTCTCTATTCCTGCGGCCCCGACAACAAGGCGACCGAGGGAAACAGGGACGAGGTCATAGATTTCGGAGCCGACTACAACCGCGACAACATCATTAACTGGATCATTGAATGATCACAAAATAAAAATTGAGGAGTCAAGCATGAAACGCAACCAAGGTTTTACCTTAATCGAACTGCTCGTCGTTATCGCCATCATCGGTGTCCTGAGCACCCTGGGCGGCGCGGGCGCTTCCATGGTCCAGAAACAGGCGAAGAAGACCCAGACCGCCACGATCATGCAGAACATTTCCATGGCGCTGGAAGCCTACAAGACCGATATGGGCGTTTATCCCCAGACCGACGATCCCAAGGAGATCTCCAACGCTCTGACCGGCTTCACGGATGAGCCCGACAAGCGCGACGACAAGTATTACAAGAACCCCAACTGGAAAGGCCCCTATTACACCACCGATCCAAAGTCTTTCTACCACCGCCAGAACAATCAGGCCGTGGCCGACGCCTGGGGCAATCCTCTGAACTTCAACATCCTGGCTCCGAAACTCAACCCCTACAAGTTCGACATGTGGTCTTCCGGCCCCGACGGCAACAACGACCAGGGCCTGAAAGACGACGTCAGACCGTAAAGCAAAAAGAGAGCTTCAGCGAATGAACAGTAATCGCCATAGATTCAGCGGTTTTACCCTGATGGAACTTCTGGTGGTCATCGGCATCATCGGCGCCATCAGTTCCATAGGCGTGGTGAGCTTCGCCGCGGTCGGCCGCAACATGCGCATCGAGAGCGCGGCCAACGCCATCAAGGACCGCATCTTCTACGCGCGCACCTCCGCCATCACGCAGCGGCGCAAGTTCGCCATCCGCATGACGGTGACGCCGACCAGGAAAGTCTGGAAGCTTCAGACTTTCGACAGCGGCGCCGACAACGTCATCGACTACGAGAACGACCTCACCGTCGACAACAGGCCCTACTATCTGGACCACCGTCTGAACATCAAGGCGGAGCCTCCCATCGAGATAGAATTCTCCCCGGAGGGCGGCATCATTTACGCTTCCCACAACCCCATCGTGATCGAGGACAAAACGGAGCCCCAGGAGATCTGGGAGATCCCCATCCAGATCTACAAGGCCGCCGGCATCGCCCGTGTGAAGCCCATCAACCGCATATTCCCCGAAGACAACAAGCCCAAGGAAGTTCCCAAGACCGAAACGAAGGCGGTCGACAGCGAAGACGCCGCGCTGGAGGCTCTGGGACTTTAATCGGACATAATAATGATGAAAGACTTTAAGACATACGGTTTCAGCTTGATCGAGATCATGGCCGCCCTGGCCATCCTCTCCATCGGCATGAGCAGTATCATGGCGGTCTTCCCGGCCGGTATGGAATCCTTCCGGAAAGCCAGGGACAACACGGTCCTGGCCAATCTGATGCGTTCCAAAGTCAGCGAGCTGACCTACGAGCTGGGCAGCCCCGTGGGCCGCGGCGACAACGCCACCAGGATCGCCCAGCACTACCTGAAAGCCGACACCGCTTTCGCCCGCTACATGTCCGAGGACGACAAGAACAAGCGCGTCTCCCATCCGGTGGTGGTCTCCGAGGTCTATCCCTTCGAGCAGAACCCCCGCTACTACTGGCAGTACACCGTCCACGACATCGGCAGGGAAGGCGACACGAAGATCGGCGAAAAGGGCGTCAAGGGCGTCTTTTTCCAGATCGAGATGAACGTTTACGACCGTTCCCAAATAAAAGAAGATATGGTCCCGCTGGAGCACTCCATCGTGAAGGAAGACCAGGTCAACAAGCCGATCCTGCGTCAGATCTTCCGCGTGCATAACCCTTATCCCGCCATCAATTATGGAAAGAACGCTAAGAAAAAATAAAAGATTCCCGGGTTTCACGCTGATTGAAATTCTGGTGTCCCTTGGCGTTCTGGGGATCCTCATGTCATCTTTGATGGTGGCGTTCCGTTCGACCTTCGACACGGTCACGGAGACCCAGCTCAGGGCGGAAATGAACCAGAACGTCCGTTCCGTCATGGACCAGCTGAACCGCGAGCTCTCCCAGGCCCTGGTCAACAACAACCGTCCCGTGGGCGAGCAGATCTATTTCCAGATCAAGCAGCTTTCCCCCGACCAGTCGGTCATCCGCTTCGGCTGCACCACCGAGCGCGGCATGAAGGAACTGGCCTACGCCATTAAGGAGGTCAAGATAGACGACCAGCCCCAGTGGCCCGAGTACGAATTGCTGCGCATGCAGAAAGACAAAGGCATGTGGAACTTCAACGACCCCAAGAACTGGCCGGAGTTCGATATGGACAACGCCGAGGAGGTCGAGCCCTTCGCCTTTGACATAATAAGTTTCCGCGTCCTCTACTGGAGCACCAAGAACAGCCGCTTCGTGGCCGGCAACTGGGACTCCTTCCAGCGGAACGGAATGCCCCCCAAGGTCCGCATAGTCCTGAAATCCATCCCCCGTTCGGACGCGAAGAAAGGACTGGCCACCAAGACCATGAAGGAGCTTTCCGGCGTGGAGGAACACAAGATCGATATCATGCTGCCTCAGGCGATGTGATAAAAAATTTAAAATTATTAACTCACAATTAAAACTCAACCAGGAGTAAAAAATGAAAAAAAGCATGTTAGTAGCCATCGCGGCTCTTCTTTTGGTCGGAACCGTTACCGCCGCTGAAGTCAGCTCTCTCAGTGACGAGGCCAATATGTCCCGCACCGCCAACACCGCCGATCTTTGGGGCACCAAATGGGGCTTCAAGATGACCCGCGGCCTGGTCAATGTTGCTACTTGCTGGCTGGAATTACCCCGTTGCATCTACACGGAATCCGCTAACAACGCTTATCTTGGCCCCGTCGAAGGTCTCTTCAAGGGCATTTTCCTGACCGGCGTCCGCGCCGTGGCCGGCGCCCTGGATTTCGCCTCCTTCGGCTCCGTCGACGACATGTACAGCACCTACGAAGTCTGCTCCATTCCTTACTTCGTTTGGCAGAAGTGGGATCAGCAGGAAAGAGACTGATAGATAACATTAGCAATAACCTCGTGGTGTAATGGCAGCAC
>DBWD01000142.1 GCA_002308555.1 bacterium UBP3_UBA1247 | reverse complement strand
TATTCATTCTCCATCTCCAGCCAGGCGATTCTCTTTTTTAGTTTCGCGTTCTCTTCTGCCAGAGATTCGTTACCATTCAGTTCAACAGGTTTTGGTTTTCTTCCACCTTTGTGTGAACAACCTCTACGCTCTGCCATAAGTGCTTTTTCTCCTCCTTCAAGATATAAGCGTTCCCATCGCTTTATCGTTTCTCTAAAGTGAGCGTCCGCTGCTTGCGTGACATGCCAATGCTTACGCTCAACTTCACAGTAACTCAAATGGTTCTTGAGTAAGTCCATTATAACACAAAGCTTAAACTTTATGTCGTAATGCCTGTATTTTTGTCCTTTTCTTGCCATAAAATGAACCCCAAATCTGTCCAAGATTTGGGGTTCACATCATTTCGGCGCCTGTTTTTTGCTTTCAAAAGCTCAACGGTCACTTAATAACCGGGAGGCACGGGAGATATTTTGGAGGCGGCCGCCTCGGCAGCCTTGAGGTCCCTGGCTTCCTCGGCCGCTTTCTGCGCCTTGCTCTCGTCGGCTTTCCGCTTGTTCTCCTCCGTCTTGTCCTTCGGCAGATATTCCACGAGCGCGGAAAGATCGATCTCTATCTTCAGGGAATCCGTGTACCCCATTACGGATCTCTTCAGGTCGTCGCTCTCGTATTCGAAGAATTCCTGGATGGTGGCGATATAGTCGTTGATCATGTTCGGCGTGGCCGTCTCCCTGGCAAGGTCCTTGTGAATGGCCTCGAGATTTAGGATTATTTTTTTGTTGCGCTTGTCCCTGTCGTTAATGAAACGCCTGAAATCCGCGCGGGATTTCCTGATCATATCCGTCTTCCTGGCGATCTTTGTGAGCTGGGCCCTGAGAATGGGAATATCCCGCTGGGACATTATGCTCTTCAGATCGGCGCTCATGGCGTTGTAGTATCCGAGATCGCGGTCCAGAAGCTTCAAGATGACTTCGTTGGAATGGATCTCCCGCTCGTTTATGATCTTTATTTGGCGAATGTATTCCGCCAGATCGTCGGCCTTCCTTTTCATGGCGCCCCTGGCGGCGTCCTTGCTTTCTTTCGACTGCTTGCTGTTGGCAATGGATACTCCCCTCACGGCCTCTTCCGCGGACCGCAGGATCGGGATCAGCTCTTTCAGTACCTGTTTGAAACTTATGTCCCGGTTGAGGAAGGAAGCCGTGTCCTGCTTGAAGAGCGTTTCCTGCTCTTCCTTGGCAAGCGTCACCATAAGCTCACCGGAAGTCGCCTCGCGGTCCACCTTGATGCTCACGTTGCTGACGTTCTCGACGTCGTTGGTGACGGAGAGCCTGGCGTACCTGATCTTCATCAGGCGGTAATTGTTGATGGTTTCCAGGCAATCCATGTTAGCCACCAGATGCGCCACGATCTTGTTTTCCATAAAGTAGGAAAGCTTGTCGATAACGTAGGCCCGCGTGGCGGAAAGGTCGAACTTGTGGGTCTCGTCGAGGCCCTTGGCGGACATAAGGTGGCGCGCGGCGGTCTCCCAGTGTTTGTTGACCGTGGCGACCCTCCCCGCCAGGAAATTGTATTCCGAATCGTCGATATAGGCGGCGTAGCATTTTTCCAGACGCTTTTCCGCTTCCGCTATGTCGCCCTGCTGGAAGAAGCGTTTGCCGCTCATGTAGTAGCACTCGTCCACCTTCGCCCTTTCGATCTTTACCACGGAGGGAGAAAGCGACATGTAGCGGTCGTAGGACGCCAGCGCGTCGTCGTATTCGCCCTTGCCGAAATAGATCTCGAAGTTGCTGATGAGGCAGTCTTCCAGTTTTTCCTTCATTATGAGGAGATCTTCCGGCTTTTCGGCGAGAAGATGATCGATCCTGTCCAGGGCGGAGCGATAGTTCTTCTCCGCGATGAACTTGTCGATCTCTTTGCGCAGAAGCGAGACCGTGCAGTCCCTTCTGATCCTTTCCAGGACCTCCGCGGCCCGCTTGTAAGCCTTGGTCTCGCCGCAGCCGTTCTTCAGGAGCGTGATCATGTTGACCACCACCACTTCGTTGGAGAGCGCCACGTTTTTCATGATGTCGGCGATGTAATTCTCAGCGGTCTTTTCGTTCATCTGGGAATTGAGGCGCGCCAGCGCCGTGTCGATATCCTTGGCGGCGGGCGTGTTGGCGTAAGCGTCTTTTATCTGCAGATAAGCGTTGTAGGCTTTTACGGTGTCGCCCTCCAGCTCGAGGTTCTCGGCGGCCTTCAGGAGGTTCATGGCGTAAAGGTCCCTTCTGTCGTGGCTCAGTTTGCGGCAGGCGGCGATCTTGTCCTTGAAATCGCCCTGGCTGAAGGCTTCGGGATATTTATCCTCGATCTTTCTCAGGGATTCCTCCACCGCGTTCCAGTAGTTGGACTCGATGTAGGCGTTCGCGAGCTTCAATTCCGCGCTGGCCAGCTCCATGGAAAGGCTGTCGACTTTCTTTTTCGCTTCCTGGGCGGTGCTTGTGTTGGGGAAGTTCGCGGCGATCTCACGCAAAGTCACCAGCGCCGGATCCTTCCTGCCGGAATTGACGTAGTTCATGGCGTCGGAATAGAGCCTCGCCGCCTTGGCTTCCATCAGGAAGGGCGCGTTCTCCTTCTCCACGGCGTTCAGCCTCGCCATGGCCGAGGAATACGGGAACTTGGTTTTCAGATTGTCCAGTATCTGCTGGCAGACGTCGTATTTTTCATTCTTGAAATTCTGTTCCGCCGCGGAGAGGATCTTTTCCGAAAGTTCCTTCTCATAGCGGGCGTAGACCGCCTGGGTGGCGTCGGCCTCCTCCACCTTGGAAAGGGGCGGCTCCTCGAAACGTTTGCCTTTCAGATCGTCGGAAATGATTATGCCCTCTTCGTTCACCCAGTAGGTCTTCCTGCCGGTCACGTTGTAGACCTGCGGCGCGGCGGTGACGGTGAAGGTGTCGGCGCTGATGTTCTCAAAATAATAATTGTAGCCGTCCCGCATGGGATTTTCGCCCAGCTCCCTGGCCTTGGCGTCTATGCCGGGAACGCTCAAGAAGCGGTCGGGGGTCACGTATTCGCCGATCATGTTCATGTCGTCGTCCACCAAAACGGCGTATTTGATGTAATACTCGGACATGCAGGCCTTCTCCAGGCGCGTAACGACTTTCATCTCGTTGTGCTTCTGCGCGTCCCTGGTGGTGAAATAGAAAATGCCCAATCCGATGACCACGCACCACAAAAGCGAGATGACCACGCCGGTCCAGGCCATGACGGTCCCCTTCACCGTGTTGCGGCGGCGGGAAACGGAAATAAGGCACAATATCAGGCCGATTATCTCGCCCACGCCCAGCAGCAGCGGCCCCAGGATTGAGAAGATCAGGCCCAGTTTGGCCAGGGTGTCGGAAGCCTGCACCACGAAGCCGGCGTAAGGATCCGCGAAGGTCCCGGGAGCCGCCACGCCCCACTGCTGGCCGCCCACGGCCACCTGGTAGCCCTGCTGCATGCCGGGCATGACCGCCAGGGCGCCGCCCTGCGTCTGCTGGTCCGGCGCGGGAGGCGTCTCCGCGTCCTTCTTCTCCTCTGTCACGACGACGTCGAGGACCAGGAAGTTCACGCCGGCGAGGGAAAACTTAAGGCCGACTTTCAGCTTGAGGCTGGAGCTTTGCTCCTCGCCGCACAGGAAAGGCTTCTCGTCCAGGCTCTCGAAGAGCCAGACCCCGTCCTGATAAGTCAGGGACGCCTGGTAGTCGCTGACCTCCGGAAGCTCCAGGCAAATGGCGTTGTCCGAAGCCGAGCCGAAGGTGGCGCTGTTGCCGTTGACAGCAAAAACCTGCTTCCGCGGCGTATTGGGAAATGCTACTAGTTTCATATGTTTTATTTTACCAAAAAACCCCGCGAATAAAAAAAACAATCGCGGCCCCGACTTCCGGGCCGAAAGCGGCAAAAAGACCGCGCCTGAAAGTTGAATTACCTCTGCTCTTTTGATAAAATACCGATTCACAAATAGAAAAAGACCGATAAACCAAATCCCGGAAAAACCATATGTCCGAAAACGAACCCAACAGCGCCCAAGCGCAGAATCAAAGCACCCACTGGGGTGACAAAGCCGTCGACAACCTTCTGAAGGAACGGGGCAACGGGCCCTTCCTCATCGCCAGCGGCATCTCCCCCTCCGGACGCATCCACGTCGGAAACCTGAGGGAAGTCCTGACCGCCGACATCGTCTACCGCATCCTGAAGGAAAGAGGCCACGAGGCCAAGCTGATCTTCGTGGCGGACGACTACGACGCACTGAGGAAAGTCTATCCCTTCCTGGACCCCGCGGTCTATGAGAAATACGTGGGCTGTCCCCTTTCCGAGATCCCGGCCCCGGACGGCAGCGATCTTACCTACGCGGAATACTTCCTGCAGCCCTTCGTCAAGTCCCTTAAGAAACTGAAAATAGACGCCCACGTGGTGAGGGCCAGCGAGCTCTACCGCGACGGCGTATTGAAGAAACAGATCATCCAGGCCCTGAACGCCAGGGACGAGATAGCCGAGATCCTCACCAGGGTCACCGGCAAGGAGATCGGCGAGGACTGGAGCCCCTTCAACCCCCACTGCCGTCTCTGCGGCAACATGAAGACCACGAAACTTGTGGCGTGGCATCCGGAAACGGAAGAGATCACCTACTACTGCTCGCACTGCGACAAGGAGCGCACCGTGCCCGTGGTTGGCAACGGCAAACTGACCTGGCGCGCCGACTGGCCAGCCCGCTGGGCGGCCCTGGGCGTGGACGTGGAGCCTTTCGGCAAAGACCACGGCGGCAAGGGCGGCAGCTACGACACCGGCAAGGAGATAGTAAGGAAGATCTACGGCGGCAAGGAGCCCTTCCCCATCATCTACGAATGGATCAGACTGAAAGGCCTGGGAGACATGAGCTCAAGCAAGGGCAACGTGGTCTCCGTGGACGAAGTCCTGGAAGTCGTTCCCCCCGACGTACTGCGCTATTTCATCACTCGCCCCAATCCCAAGGCCAGCCTGGCTCTCGACCTCGTCACGCAGCTTCTTAACCTTGTGGACGAAGTGGACGACGAGAGCAAGAAACAGCGCGACGCCAGAAGCGTCGAGCTTTCCCAGGCCGGCGGCTTCGTGCCCCTGCACATCCCCTTCAACCACCTGGTCAACGTCTGGCAGGTGGCCGGCGGCGACTTCGAGAAAGTCAAGAAGATCCTGGAGCGCACGGGCTTCAAATACAGCGACGAGGCTGCTCTGCTAGAACGCTGCCATTACGCCGACGAGTGGCTGAAGCGCTACGCCACGCCGGAATTCATCTTCACGCTTTTAGACGAGACTCCCGCCGAGATCGCTTCCCAGATAACTCCTGAGGAAAAGAAAGCCCTGGCGCTTATCGCCGAGGGATTGGAGAAAGAGCCGGAAGCGGACGGCAACGCCGTCCACCAGATGATCTACGGCATCGCCAATTCCGAGGGCGTTTCCATGGGTGCCCTGTGCAAGGCCCTCTACCGGGTGACCCTGGGCCGCGATCGTGGACCCCGGGCCGGCTGGTTCGTGGCCATGGCCGGCAACGAGGTGGTCGCCTCCAGGATCAGGAAATTCCTGGCGAAATAAAGCCGATCACCTTGAGGCAAAAAAAGACCGAAACGCGCGTTTCGGTCTTTTTTTGTTCTCGCTTTCTCTCGCTTTCTCTTACGACGCGATGCAGACAAGGCCCACGATCCAGAGATACACCACGAAGGGATGGAAGTTGTATTTGTTCACCATCCTCAGCAGCAGCTTGATGGCCAGGTAGCCAGAGACAGCCGCCACCAGCACGCCGATGACCTGAACCGCGAGGTTGCCGTCGCCGCTGTGCCAGGAGACGGCCAGCCGGGCCCTGAATTCCGGGGAGATGAAATCTTTCGCCACCGCCCCCAGGATAATGGGGATGGACATCAGGAAGGAGAAGCGGGCGGCCGTCTCGCTTTTCAGCTTGCAGAGCAGGCCGGCGTAGATGGTGGAGCCGCTGCGGGAAATTCCCGGAACGACGGCCACGGCCTGGGCCAGGCCGATCCAAAGGGCGTCCTTCCAAGTCATCTCCTCCAGGCCTTTCAAGCCTTTTTCCGTTTCCTGCTTCTCCTCACCGCTCGCGGCGTTGCGCTTCTTCAGGATATTGTCGGCGGGGGTCATGACCCAGTAGGCGCAGGCGATGAAGGCCAGGCCCACCAGGCGGTAGGGCTCTATGGGGATCTTGCCGATCATGACGCCCTTTTCGCAGAACAGCGTGTCCAGCATGTCCTCGAACAGGAAGCCCACGATGCCCGCGGGGATCATTGAGATCAGAACGAGCAGGGCGAAATACAGGGCGTACTTCTCCCCTTTGAAGAAATCCCTGAGCAGTTTCCAAATATCGTCGTACAGGGCGGCGAAAATGGAAATGACCGTCCCGAAATGCAGCAGGACAATGTAGCTCAGGTCCACGTCGTGGATCGGCAGGAAAAACTTCGCCATGGTCAGATGCCCGGAGCTGGAAACGGGAATGAATTCCGTCAGCCCCTGGATCAGGCCCAGAATTATCGCGTCGAAGGTCGTCATCGGCTATTCCCTATCAGAGGAAGAGCACGCCGGCGCCCTGGGCGGGGGCGAAGAGATACTGGTTGTCGGCGTAGCCGTCCAGATCGTGCGGCAGATAGTAAGCCTCGTGGATCTTCTTGATGAACTCGGGGCCTTTGCCCTTGGGGATCAGGTGCACCGTGCAGCCGCCGAAGCCGGCGCCGGTCAGCCTGGAGCCGAAGGAACCGGCCGCTTTGCCGGCTTCCACCAGGGCGTTCAGTTCCTCGCAGCTGATCTCGTAGTCGTCGCGGCAGCTGGCGTGGCTCTGGTCCATCAGCAGGCCGAAGGCCTCGGCTTTGTTTTCGGAGTCGCCGTTCAGCAGCTTGACGGAGTCTTCCACCCTGCGGGCCTCGGAAATGACGTGGCGGGCTCTCTTCTTGACCTGGAAGCCGCCCGGGGGTTCCGGCATGACTTCGCCGGTCTTGGTGAGGCAGACTTCCTTGGCGGCGTATTCTTCCGTGACGCCCAGGGCTTCCGCGATCATCTTGACGGTGTAGCCCTCGTCCGCGAGGGTCGCCTCGATCTTGCCCAGAGCGTCCTCGAAGCCTTCCGTCTCGTTGGCGAACCAGTCGTAGAGCATGGTGGGTTCCTTGGCGCCGGGCTTGCCGGCCAGCTTGTGCAGCAGCATGTAGGCGACGCGGCATTCCACGGTGCGCATGTTGTAGGCGATCCTGGCGTTGCCGGCCTTGGCGGCCTTGACGCGGGAATGGCAGACCAGAATGTCCGCTTCCTTGGGCAGGGTGACCAGCTGCGTCCTGATGGGATAGAAGTCGATCTTAAGGCATTTGCCGGCCTGGCCCAGGATGGAGATGGACTGGTCCATGCCGCCGCTGGCCATGCCAACGTAGTGGTCGGACTTGGCCATCACTTCCGCGAAGACCACCGGGTCGATGGAGCGCTTGTTGATGGTCAGGACCGCCTCGGCCGCCGCCACGGTGAAAGCCGCGGAGGAGGAAAGGCCGCTGGCCAGAGGCACGTTGCCGTCGATGACCATCTTGAGGCCCTTGAGGCCTTCTTCCGTGCCCCAGAAGTCGATGAGGCCCTGGGTGGCGCTCTTGATGTAGTTGCCCCAGGCGCCGCCCTGGTAAGGCGGAATGTTGCGCTCGATGGTGAAGGAGCCGCCCTGGAAGGAGGGAATGACGTTGGCGAATCTCACCACGTTGTCGTCGGAGGCGCCGGCCACGATGAGCATGTCCCTGGAAATGGCCATGGGCATCACCGGGAAGCCGTTGTAGTCCGTGTGCTCGCCGATAAGGTTGACGCGGCCCGGGGCGCGGACCACGATCACGTCTTCCGCCCCGAAGGTCTTCTCATAGACCTCGATGGCGTTCAAAAGTCTCGTTCTCGCTTCCTCGGCGACTTCCGCGGAACCGGCGTTGACGTTCAGAAGGACTTCCACGACGGAAGGATCCTTGGCTTCCAGTTTGGCTTTCAGGGCTGCGCTGTTCATAATTTTTCTCCTATTTATTTTTTGATAATGGATCGTTGGCTATTTTTCAGATGGTCCGGTGATGGCGCCTGCCGGGAAGGTCTCCCCTTCCTTCATGGTGGTGTCCAGGGGCCTGGCGAAAAGCAGGAGGGAAAGCACGCTCAAAACGAGCATCAGGCCCACTACGACGTACCAGGGCAGGGTGAATGTTTTGCTCTCTTCCATAATTTCTCCTTATTTCTTGACGACGGGTCCGAAGATGTTGCCGAACTTGTTGAGGTTCAGGGCCTCCGTGAAGGAGCTGATCTTGGTCAGCGTGCTGCAGGGGTCCGTGGTCTCGTCCAGGCAGTCGCCGTCCAGGACCAGCAGCGGGATGCCGATCTCGGTCAGGGACTGTCTCAGATATTTGATGAAGCTCGAGTCCGCCATGGAGCAGCGGCCGAACATGTGGTTGTAGAGGACCGCGCCGGTGATCTTGGCGGTGTTGGCTCTCTGCTTGATCCTGTTCACGCGGATCTCGGGATCCAGGAAGCCGACCGTCAGCAGTTTCTTGGCCAGGCTGGTGTAGGGATCGTTGGGATCCAGCTCCTCCCAGCCCACGAAGTTCACTTCCTCGAAGGCCACCGGCGCGTGGCAGGTCTGCTCCAGGTAGGTCATGGTCCTGCCGCTGTAGAAGGGCGGGAGGTGCAGCCAGAGCAGGCGGTGGGTCTCGTCGATATGCGTGTGCCTCTCGACTTCCTTCTTGCGTTCCAACAGTTCTTCCAGGAAGACCTGCTGGAGTTCCACCATCTCCGGTTTGCCCCAGAGCTGGGAGAAGATGTTGGCGTAGGAGACGGCTTCCGTGCCGGGAATAAGAGGCGGCGAGGTGAAGCGGATCTGGTTGCACTTGATGGCCAGTTCGCGGGCCTTGTTGGACAAAACGCAGGCCTCCGCCAGGCGGTCGGGGTCCATCTTGATGTTCATGGCCTCTTCCATGGCCTCCACGGCTTCCTTGAGCCCGTTGGCGATGGTGCGCACGGCGCTGTCGCCCCCGCGGCTGGGCGTGTGGAGGGTGTAGAAATTCTTGCTGGAGCAGTTGGAGCGCACCAGGTCGGCGAAGATCCTCTCGCCCTGCTGGCAGGGCTGGGAGGTGGTCACCGTGAAGTCGGCGTGGGGCAGATCCTCGTCCCCTTCCAGAACTCTCAGGAAAGAGCATGTCTCGCCGGAAAAGCCCTTGCAGGCCGCGTGGTCGAAGCATTTTCTCAGGCGTTTCTGGTTGCGGCCCTTCAGGGCGGCGTAGGTCTCCAATGTCAGCGACCTGACGCCCAGGGCGGCCAGGATCTCCGAGGGGAAGAAAAGGTTGCGCCAGACCAGGGGCGCGTCGCCCTTGGAGAAGAACTCGTGCCTGGTCATTTTCGTTCTCAGGGCCGTGGACTTGTTCACCAGGGTGCGGTTGAAGACTTTGTCCATGAAGCTGTCCAGGGTCTTCTTGAGCGTCTCGCTCTGCAAGGCTTCCTTGATGTTGCCCAGTTCCGGGAAAGTGAGCCTTTCGGAACCGTCCTCGCTTTTCTTCTTGACGACCTTGTCGAAGACGCTCAGGGCCTCCCGGCGCAGGCCGGGGTCCGTGACGGCGTCCACGAAATCCTTGAATTCCGGGATGGTGATGCCCGTGCGCTTGGTCTCCACGGTCTTGGGCGGGGTGACTTTCCCGCGCAGGGAGTCGTACTGCCTGGCCAGGACCGCCGCGCCCAGGGCGCCCATGACGGGGTGGAATTCCGGGATGATGATGTTGCAGCCGGTGATCTCCTTCAGGTAATAGGCCACGGCCCGGTTGTAGGCCACGCCGCCCTGGAAGATGATGTCGCCGTGATAATTCAGGAAAAGCTCGCCCACGCCGGACATGATGGTCCTGGCCTGGGCGCGGCAGGCCGCCGCGATNNGCGGTTCTTGAACTTGTTGATGGAAGTGGCGCCCAGCACCGCGCAGACCGAACTGACTTCCAGGTCGGAGTCGAAGTTGCACTTCTGGGCCATCTCGGTGATAGGCACGTTCAGCTTGGCGGAGACGGAATCCAGGAAGGCGCCCGTGCCGGCGGCGCAGATACCGCTCATTTTCGAGGTCCAGATGTTCATCTCCGGATTGTAGAGCATGGCCTTGCTGTCCTGGCCGCCCACGTCCAGGATGGCGCGGCAGTCGGGATAGTAATGGCGGGCGCCGGAAACGTGGGCGGTGACTTCGCTGACGAAGTGGTCGAAATTCAGGAAACGGTGCAGCTCGTCCACCACCTGGCTGCCTGTCACGATGGTGCAGGAAATGTCCTCCTGGCGCTTGTCAACGGCGGCCAGAAAATCCAGGATCGTCTTGGAAAGCGCGCCCACGTTGCACTGCCCGCAGTTGGAGCAGCGGCCGGTGCAGGCCAGCCTGGCGTCTTTCCTGGGGACGGTGCGCTGGTACATGGTGTGCATCACCTTGCCTTCCTCGGTCAGAAGGACGGCCTTGATGGTCGTCGAGCCGATATCCACGCCCAAAAACAGTTTCTTCGCGGTATTCTTTGCCATATGTCTTCCTTAATCTTTCAGCAGTTTCTCAAGCAGTTTTCTCATTTCGCTTTCCTGTTCCTCCATGGACTCGACCATTTTGAACTGCACCCTGGCGCGGTCCAGATTGTGGCCCTCCCTGTCCGTGTGGAAGTAAACGTCGCCGTTCAGATGGTCGGCCAGAAAGCGGAGGCCGATCTCGAAAGTGATGAGATTCCCTGCGAAATACAAAAGTTCCTTCTCCCTTTCCGAGAGCATGGATTTGGCGGCGCTGATGAAGCCGCGCAGCAGGCCCTCGAAGAGCCCGATGTCCATATGGATCTTGGAAAGGTCGCGCTCGTCCTCCTCGCCGGTCCTGGTGGTGGACCTGACGCAGTCGCCCACGTCGTAAAGGGAGGAGCCGGGCATCAGGGTGTCGTAGTCGATGACGCAGAGCCTTTTGCCCTCGGCGTCCAGCAGCACGTTGTTGATCTTGGTGTCGTTGTGGGTCACCCTCTCCGGAATGGAGCCGTCCCTGATGCCGTCCAGCACGCAGGTGATGGAGTCCTTCCTTTTGAAGCAGAAGTCCATTTCCTTCTCCACGCTTTTCGCCCGGCCGGCGGCGTCCTTTTTGAAGGCCTCCTCCAGCTGCTCGAAGCGGGCCGCGGTGTCGTGGAATTTCGGGATGGTTATCTGCAGCGGGTCGCCCGGCAGGTCGGCCAGCAGAAGCTGGAACTCGCCGAAGGCCTTGCCGGTCTCGTAGGCCTGGGTCACCGTCTCCGCGTGGTCGATGGAGAAGCCGCCCTTGACGTACTCCATGACGCGCCAGAACTCGCCCTTGTCGTCGATGAAGAAATAGCGCCCGTCGCTGGCCGTCCGGAATTCCAGGGGCTTGATGCGGACGTTCTTGTTTTCCCTGACCTTCTTCTTCAGATGGGAGGAGACCCGACGGATGTTGTCCATGACCTTGTCGGGCTCGGTGAAGACCTGGGTGTTGAGCCTTTGCAGCACGAAATCGTCGTACCGTCCGTTGATCATGCCGCGGACGTGGTACGTGCTGTTGATGTGGCCGCCTTTCAGGCGCGCGATCTCCTCGACCTTCAGGGCCGGCTCGAACTGGGTCGCCACGCTGTTCAGGCGCCACTTTAGAAATTCAGACATTAAAAACATATTGTTTATTTTAGCATAAAGCCGCCCCGTATGCAAAGCGGTTCCCGCCGACCCCGGAGGCCTCCCGGAGGGAGTTTTTCCGGCCCTCCTTAATTTGACTTGAAAGGGCGCTAAGAGTATAATACCTAATATTTGTAAACCTAGAATTATTTTCCAGAAAAGAGAGTTTATGGGTCAGACCATTACGGAAAAGATCATCGCCAAACACGCCGGCAGAGAGACCGTCGTACCCGGGGAGACCGTCTGGGTCAGCGTCGATCTCGTCATGACGCACGACGTCTGCGGGCCTCCCTCGTTTGCCATCATGGAGCGGGAGTTCGGGGCCGACGCGGAAGTCTTCGACAAGGAGAAAGTCGTGCTCATCCCCGACCATTTCATCTTCACCAAGGATCCCGCCTCCATCAGGAACGTGGATCTTCTGAGGGGATACGCCAGGCGCAAGAACATAAAGCATTTCTACGACCCCGCCAACGAGACCTACCGCGGCGTCTGCCATGTCGGCCTCCCGCAGGCCGGCCACTGCCGTCCCGGCGAACTGGCGATCGGCACGGACTCCCACACCTGCACTTACGGCGCCTTCGGCGAATTCTCTACTGGCGTCGGCAACACTGACGCGGGTTTCGTTTTGGGAACCGGCAAGTTCCTCCTTAAAGTTCCGAAACAACTCCTCTTCCTCTTCGAGGGCGAGCTCCCGAAGGGCGTCATGGGCAAAGACATCATCCTTACTTCCATCGGCAGGATAGGAAGCGACGGCGCCACCTACTGCTCCATGGAATTCCGCGGCTCCGCCATCAGTTCACTCTGCATGGAAGAGCGCATGACGATCTGCAACATGGCTGTGGAAGCGGGCGCCAAGAACGGCATCATCGCCCCGGACGAAAAGACCAGGGAATACCTCAAGGGCCGCACCGACAAACCTTACACCGAATATCAGTCCGACCCGGACGCCAATTACGCCGCCACTTACGAATTCAAGGCTGAGGAACTGGTGCCCGTAGTCGCCAAACCATATTCCCCCGGCAACGTCTGCCCTGTCAAGGAAGTGTCCGGAACTCCCGTCACGCAAGTTTACATCGGCTCCTGCACCGGCGGCAAGACCGCCGACTTCAAAGCCGCAGCTGAGATATTGAAAGGCCGCAAAGTCAAGATCAGAACGATCATCACTCCCGCCACCAAGGAAGTCGCCGCTTCCTTAGACACCGAAATGGTAGGCGGCGAAACCTTAAGGCAGATCTTCGAAGCGGCCGGCTGCGATCCTATCCAGCCGCCTAGCTGCGGCGCCTGTATGGGCGGACCTATCGACACTTACGG
>DBWD01000054.1:9834-9992 GCA_002308555.1 bacterium UBP3_UBA1247 | reverse complement strand
GCCAAGAACGTGCTGACCGTGGGCGCCGCGGAGACCTACCGTCCCGATATCAATTACACCTACGGCACCGCCTTCGGCGCCAAGGACAAGCCTTTCAAGGACGACCAGGTCTGCCAGCCGGCGAACGGCGTCCAGCAGGGCATGGCCATGTTCTCCAG
>DBWD01000054.1:0-9825 GCA_002308555.1 bacterium UBP3_UBA1247 | reverse complement strand
TGCAAGGACGGCCGCTTCAAGCCGGAAATTGTGGCGCCCGGCACCTACATCGTCTCCACCGAATCAGGCTACGACACGATCAACGAGAAGTACCCCGACAGGCTGAGCCTTTACACCACCATGTTCGGCACCTCCATGGCCACGCNNGCCGACACCATCCAGTTCCTCAAGGAAAAGGGCATTTCTGAACCCTCCTCGGCGTTGGTGAAGGCGACGCTTATCCACGGCGCCAGGAGAATGGGAAGAGGACAGTACCCCGATCCCTACATTGAGATCCCCGACGATTTCCCCAACAGCGTCAACGGTTACGGACATGTGGACCTGGGGCAGAGCTTCGACCTCACCAACAACGTGGTCTATATTGAAGGCGTGGTCAGCAACAGAGGCGACCTGGTGACTTACGCTTTTAAGAAGAACAGCATGGGCCGCGTCAAGGCGACCCTGGTCTGGACGGATCAGCCCGGCACTCCGGGCGCCAGGGAAGAGCTTGTCAACGACCTGGACATCCAGGTCTTCGACGGTCTCTACACCCACTTTAACGCGAATCAAACCATGCACAACGATCAGACCAACAACAGCGAGTGGTACGACTCTCCCAACGATCCCGCCACGGGCGACGAGATGGAAGTCAGGGTGCACGGTTATGACGGAATGTATTATCCCCAGACCTTCGCCCTGGTGGTAAGCGGCATGGACGAAGGCCCCATACCGGAACCCTCCTTCCTGCTGGGCTTGCTGGCCCTGGGCGTTCTGTTTGTCTCACGCAAGAAATAACGAAAGAAAATTATGTGGAAAATTAGTCTGCTATTATCGGCTCTGTTCTGCGGCCTGGCCCTGGCCGACGCCGTGGATCCGGAATTCAAGGTCCAGAACGTCAAGAAGGATTCCATCGACCTGACGCTTCTGGAAAACGCCCTGAAGGGCATCGACGATCCCTTCGACAAGGAGACCGTCCCCGGCAACAGTTCGGAGATCGACGCCCTCATCGACAGCATGATAGGGGAGACGGAGGAGAAGCAAAAGGAAAAGACCGGCCCGGCTTTCACCGGCAGCGGCCTTCTGACCGGCAAGGTGGTGAACCACAAGGGCGAGCCCATGGCCAACGTCCAGACCCTCTTCTTCCGGGCCGAGGACAGCGAGGACCTGAAGTCCATGCTGACCACCAGGAAGGGCACCTACGCCTATTACGTCACCTCCTCCAACTACTACACCCTGACCGCCCACTACAAGAACCAGTTCTTCTTCACCAACCTGGTCCTGCAGCCCGGGTACCGTTACGACGTGAACATCCGCTTCGTGACGCCCATGACCGTTTACGGCAAGCTGACGGTGGACGGCGAGGACGCCCAGAAGGGCGTCTTCCTCAGGCTGATGAGCCCCGAGGGCGCCCAGGCCGGCGGCCTGGTGGTCACCAACGGCCTCTTCTGCATCAAGGACATCACTCCGGGCCGCTACACCATGGTGCTGGAGCGCCGCAAGCGCTTCATCGACGAAAGGATCAACGAGGGCCGCTTCTACTACTTCCCGATAACCCTGACCAACGAGGGCGTCAGGATCACCGTGGACAGGGACAGAAGGGACCTTTACGGCTACGTGCTGATGGACGGCAACCCCCTGCGCCACCTGGACGCCAGGGTCATCCTGAGGGACGCCCGCAGCAACGGCATGCTCATCCACATGGAGGCCGACACCTACTCCAAGGAGGGCTTCTACATCTTCAAGCACGTGCAGCCCGGCGTCTATTATCTTGAAGCCCTGCACGGCGACAAGCGGCTGCGCTCCCAGCGCGCCATGGTGACCGTCAAGGCCAAGCAGAAAAAGGTCAAGACCTTCCTCAACCTTGTCTCCGACCCCAACAAGGAGAAGCGGGACATGGAGAACCTGAAACGCCAGTTCACGAACGACTGATGGACCGGGAAGAAAAAGACAGCGGTGAGATCGAGGTCTTCCGTCATTCCCGCCGCCGCAGCCGCTATCACGCGGTTAAGGCGGAGCGGAAGGAAAAGCAGAAACGGGAAGCGCTTTCCTCACGGCGGAAAAAGGATTCCCGGCCCCGCCTGAAGGAGCGCTTCGCGGAGGACGAGGAATGGTGAGGGAAGCGCTGCTTTGCGCCGCCCTGGCGTTCTCGGTGGCTTTCCTCCAGGGCTGCGGCGAGGCCGACCTGCCCGAGGATCCCGCCGCGGGGCAGACCAACCGCGTCATGGCCACCGTCAACGGCGTCCCCATGATGTCCGACACCCTGGAGATGTACATCGCCACCTGGGGCGAGGAATACGAACGGAACCACGAGCCGGTGACCTACGAGCTCCTGAAAAGGATGCGGACCCAGAAGCTGGAGCAGATGATCAACGAGGAGCTGGTCAAGCAGCGCATCAAGGAATGCAGCCTGACCGTCAGCGAGGACGAGATCAAGGCCCACATCTCTAAAATGATCGACGATCTGGGCGGCAGCGACAACTTCATCAACTACCTTCAGGAAAGGGGCTACGTGACCCTCGAGGAGCTCGAGCAGAACGTCAGGGACGACGTCCTGGCCATGAAGGTCTTCACCAAGGACATGGGGCTCAAGGAGCCCACTGAGGAGGACGTGAGGAAATGCTACGAGGAGGTCAAGGAAGCCCTGGTGGTGCCTTGCAGGATCTGGCTTTCCCACATCCAGGTCTCCTTCGACAAAAGGATGCTGCCGGACGGCTCCCGGGAAGTTTACGCGGACGAATACCTGCGCTACATAAAGGACCAGATCGACCACAAGTACATCAGTTTCGCCAAAGCCGC
Organism: bacterium UBP3_UBA1247; assembly: GCA_002308555.1. The sequence goes on along the minus strand of DBWD01000054.1, from coordinate 7,050 downwards.
CAGGGACTATTCCTCCTGCCGCTCCGCCCAGCACGGCGGCAGCGTGGGGGAGGTCCGGGAGGACGATCTGAAAACGCTGCCGAAGGAGATCCACGACGCGGCCTTCAAGCTGGCCGTCAGCAACGTGAGCGACGTGGTGGTCTCGCCCCTGGGCGCGCATCTTCTATACGTCACCAGAAGGGAGGAGGCCCACACCAACACCTTCGAGGAATCGAAGATGCTTCTATTGCAGTATATGGCCAGGCAGATCCTGGACAAGAACCGCGACGACTGGCTTTTGTTTTTGCGCAACAGGGCCGAGATCCGCTACCTGGAAACGCCCTGACCGTATGCCCAGCGTCACCGTCGCCATAATCACCCGCAACCGGAAGAAACTTCTGGAGGAATGCCTGCTCTCCCTTTTGGGCGGGATCAGGATCCCCGACGAGATCAGGGTCTACGACAACGCCTCGGAGGACGGCACGGAGGAGATGCTCAAGGAAAAGTTCCCCCTGGTGAAGGTCGTCCGCAACGAGGAGAATTTCGGGCTTTCCTACTGCCACAACCAGGCGCTGAAAGATTTTCAGACCGACGCGCTTTTCCTTCTGGACGACGACAACGAAGTGCGCCCTGACATGCTGGAGAAACTGATGGCGGAGCTTTTCTCCGACCCTTCCCTGGGCATCGTCCTGCCGCTTTTTTTGAACGCCTACGACGATCCCAAGACCGTCTGTTTCTGCGGCGGCGAGACCTCGCTGTGGACCGGGCGCAATCTTCTCAGGCCGAAAAATTTCAGCCCTGAAACCAGGACTTACCCCACCTTCCGCGTTCCCAACGCCACGCTCATAAAAAGGGAGGCCGCGGAGAAGACGGGCCTGATGGACGACCGGCTTTTCTCCACCATGGCGGACGAGGACTACTGCCGGCGCATGGCCCGCTTCGGCTACCGCGCGGTCTTCCTGCTGGACGCCGTGACGGAGCACAAGCAGGAGGTGAAAAAATCAGACGCCAGGCGGCTGGGGCTCACCAATCCTTTGCAGACTTACATTTTCGCCCGCAACCGCGCGGTCATCGTGAAGCGTTACGGAAACTTCCTGCAGTTTTTGGTCTTCCTGCTTTTCTTCCAGCCGCTTTTCCACGCCTATTATCTTTTCAACATGCGGCGCTACGGCGCCCCGGAGAGTTTCAGGAAAGCCTACTGGGGCGGGATAGGGGACAGCCTGCGCTACGCCTTCGGGGGCAGGCTGCCGGAGCTTTCCGAGATCAGGAAAAAATATTCCGCCTGAGAATTTCGGGCAAGAAAAAAAGCGCTTCGTAAAAGCGCTTTTTTTATTTTTTGTTTTTGCTTTTGCTCAGAGGATCCTGGCAATCTGGCTCTCCTCCACCCAGCCGGACTGCCGTTCCTCCTCGCCGGAGACCACGGTCAGCTTGCACCAGCCTTTCTCCTGGCCGGTTATCTTGAATTCCGCGCCGCTGTGGAGAATGAAGATCTCGGTGTAGCTGGCGTCGGGGCCGGCGTGGACCCGCGCGGTCTCGGCCGTCACGACGCCCTGGTGGGCGGCGTCGTAATACTTGAAGAGCGCCGAGCCCAGGAACAGCAGCGTGACGATGAGGAAGGCGACGGAGACTTTTTTCATAAACCTCCGGAAGCTTCCGTTTTTGGAGAGGACCAGCGCGCTCAGGGCCAGCCAGAAGACGACCCAGAAGGCCAGGGCGAGCACGGCCTGCTCTTTCAGCCCGAGATAGAAGTAGAGGAAGAGGAAGGAGCGGAGGGCGGCGGGGACTTCCTTGCGGGAGACGCTGTCCGCGGTCTGGCTCAGGGCGCGGTTAAGGTTCGCCCGGCAGTCCGGGTCCCTGGGGTCCAGCAGCTCGGCTTTCCTGTAATTGGCGATGGCGTTGCCAAGGTCGCCGGACTTGTAATAGGCGTTGGCCAGATTGTAGCTAAGGGCGGGGGAGCGCAGGCCTTCCGCGGCGGAACGCTTGTAAAACTCCACCGCTTCCTGGTAATTCTGGTTGGTGTAGGCCGTGTTGCCCTGGGCGAAATATTTCGCGGCCTCGAAGGAGGAGGCGCGGGCGGCGGCGGCGAAGGCTATGATCGCCAGTATCGTCAAGGCTTTTTTCATTTCAGGGTCCTCCTTAGTTCTTTCAGGAGCCGGGAGGCGTCGCCCAGGAGCTGGTCGTTGTCGCAGCTCGGGCCGTAGTTGCCGGCGAAGCGCGCCATCTCGATCCTGTTCATCAGGTCCTGCCATTCTTGCTTGAGCGCCGGATCCACGATGGTGTCGGCGGAAATGGAGCCCTTGGGCAGGTCCAGGGTGTCGGCCACGTAGTCGTTCAGGGCCGCGGAGAGGCAGGCGCAGAAATCTTTTATCGCTTCCTTTTTGTTCTTGAGTTTTCTGGCTTTCCTGAGGTTCGCTTCCGCGTTGGCGTAGGCGTTGCTCTTCCTCTTGAAGCTCGGGTCTTCCTCTTTGGAGCGCCTGAAGGCTATGAGGGCGCATATGAGGAAGAGCGCCGGGGGCAGGACGAGGGCCGGGAGCAGGAACTTCTTATTGGCCATGTGGCTGATGGCTTCCTCGCCGCTTTGCAGCCTGATGCCGAAGATGTCCTGGGAAAGGATCTTGATGGAGGGGGAGGCGCCTCTCTGGACGGGGATAGCCTCGCTGACCGTGACTTTCTGGCTTTGCGCGGACTTCTCAACTTCCAGGGGGAAGGGCCCGGCGGTCAGGGTCTGGTAGGAGTTCTTGCTGACGTCGAAATAGGAGAAGATGACGGCGGGCAGTTCCTTCACGTCCGTGGAGAGCGGCACCCACATCTGGCTGTAATTCTTGTAGCCCTTGAGCTGTCCTTCCGACACGGCGGTCTTTTTCTCAACCACCGGATCGTAGGTGGTGAAGCCGGGAGTGTTGGTGCTGCCCAGCTCCAGGACGGCCTGGTCGATGTTGCCGATGCCGGTCAGGGTCGCTTTCAAGGTCACCGGCTCGCCTTCCTTGACTTTCCTGGGGGTGACTTCCGCTTTCAGGTCGAAAAGTCCCACGGCGCCCTTGAAATTCTTGGGCTTGTTCTGGGAGGGGAGAGCGCTGACGTTGATGACGAGGGGCTCGGAAACGACGTTCTTGTCCACCGTGCGGTAATTCTGGAAGAGGCTGAAGGGATCGTCGAAGGGATCCCTGGAGCGGTTCCTGCGGGAAACGGGGACGCTGACCGAGACCAGCATGGAGGCGGGGCCCAGTGTAAGCTTGCCGGTTTTGAGGGGTATCAGCAGTTTCTGGAAGCGCAGATAATTGTAGGCCTGGCCCCGGTAGCGCTGCTGGTCCTGCTGGTAATTGCCGATGTCCTGGGCGTTGAAGCCCTGAACCTGAAGGTCGGGCCGGCTGGCGTTGGAAAGGTTCACGCCCCGGTAGTAGAGCGTGATGGTCAGGAAGATCTGCTCCCCGAGGAAAGCGTTGGTGGCGCTGGCGTCCAGTTCCAGGAACATCTCGCCGCCGGCGTCCGTGGTGGCGGGGGAGTTGGCGGAGCTTTTCCTGGCCTCGGAAACGTCTATCTGGATACCCCTCACGTTGTAGGTCTGGCCGTCCACCTTGATCTTGGCCTCGCCGATGGTGAGCTTGCCGGTCTTGGTGGCCTGCAGCTCGTAGCTGAACTCCTGGGAGGAAGTCACCACGCCGTTGTTGTTCATGAACTGGCTCGACTGCGACGGGCCCATGAGCACGCGGAAGCCGTCCATTTCACCCAGCGTGGGGGCGGAGACGTTTTTGGCGTCCTCGACCCGGATGGTGTAGCGCAGCGACTCGTCCATGCTGATGGCCCTGCGGCTGCAGTTGGCCGAGACTTTGGGCTCGGCCGCGGCGGCCAGGGCGAAGGCCGCGAGGCAGGCGGCGAATATTAGTTGCTTCAATTTCATGATATTTTTCATAGGGGAATATTTTACCAGTTTTTGTCCACGGGAACGATAGCGCCGGGCATTTTCCTGCGGTTCTTCTCCTTGTCGGAATTGTCCTCCTCGAAGGCGCGCAGCATCTGCTCGGCCTGCTCCTTGGACATTTCTTCGTTCTGATCCTGGGGCTGCGGCTGTTCCTGCTGCTGCTGATCCTGCTGGTCATTTTGATCCTGCTGGTTCTGCTGCTGCTGATCCTGCTGGTCCTGCTGGTCGTTTTGATCCTGCCGATCCTGCTGGTCTTTCTGGTCCTGCTGCTGGTCCTGATCCTGGTTCTGGTTGTCGTTTTGCTGCTGCTGCTGATTCTGCTGCTGCTTCTCGTTGTTCTTCTGGTCGTCCTCCTCGAACTCCTTGCGGGCCTTGATGAAGTTGTCCAGGGCCACGAACTGGTTGGTGGGCGCGTCGGTGATGACGTTTTTCAGGGCTTGCTCGGCCTTTTTGGAGGCTTCCTCGCCCAGCCTCAGGAATTCCACGGCGTTGGTGATCTTCATGGCGAGGGTCTTGCCGTTCGCGACAGGCATGGCTTCCTCTTTTTCCTCCTCGCCCTCGCCTTCGCTTTCTTTCTCATCCTCCTGGCCGCTGCGCTTCTTCAGTTCCTTGACGAGAGCCTGCCCGGCCCCGTTGTATTTCTCGAAGCATTCCTTGAGGGCGGGGGCGTCCAGGATGGAGAGGTCGGTGGTCAGGTCGTAGAAGTTGTTGAAGACTTCCGCGAAGCGTCCGGCCAGGTCGTTGACCGTAGGCGAGAGGTTTTCAGAAACGAGGCCCACGGCGGCGGCCCTGGCTTCCTGGAAGCGGTTGCTCAGGGACTGGAAGACGTCCGTCTGGGGGATGCCGTCCTTGACGCACTGGCTGAGCCCCTGGTTGAGAGCGCCGATGGTCTGGTAGAGGGTCACCAGCGCCTGGTTCTCGGGGGTCTGCTCCAGGCCCTGGGGCGCGGGCGCCTCGCCGGTGGACTGCAGCCGCTCGGGAGGCAGGTTGGTGAAGAGCGCCTGGAAGCCCACTATGAGCTGCCCGGCTTTTTCGGAGTGCCGGTACTGGTTGGTCAGGAGGCTCTGGGAGAAGAGGGGATCCTTGTCCAGCTGCTTCTCCAGGCCTTTCGCGGTCTTCACCAGGGTTATGTTCTGCGCCCTGATGAGGGCTTCCAGCTCCCTCAGCAGTTTCTGGAGGGGATCTTTTTCCTGCTCGTCCTTTTGCTGGCTCGCCATTTCCTTCATCAGTCTGGTGACGTACTCGATGTTGGCCTTGGTGTCCTCGTCGTCGCGGTCAAGTTCGTTGGCTCTTTTGTAGCTCTCCAGGGATTCTTTCAGTTTGCCCTGGCGGAATAGGCAGTTGCCGATGTTGTAATGGCACTTGGCTTCCAGGTCCTGGGAGGCGCCGCTGGCGGCTCGCTGGAAAGCGGAGATCGCTTCGTCGTATTTTTCAAGGCGATAGCAGGCGAGACCGGCGTTGTAGTTCGCTTCCGGATTGTCGGGGGAATCGATCTGCGCGTCGGCGTATTTCTGTTCGGCTTCCTGGAAATTTCCGTCCNNGGCTTCCAGGGCGGGGCCGGCGGCGCTGGCGGCTCTCTGGAAGGCGGAGACGGCCTCGTCGTATTTTTCCAGCCTGTAGCAGGCCAGGCCCGCGTTGTAGTTCGCCTCGGGGTTGTCCGGGGCGTCAACCTGGGCGTCGGCGTACCTTTGCTCCGCCTCCTGGAAATTTCCGTTGAGGAAGGCCTTGTTGCCCGCGGCTATCTTGCCGGAGAGTTCCTTCAGGTCGGCGGAGGAAGTTCCCGCGGCGGCAAGGCAAAGGGAAAGGGTAAAAAGCAATATTCTGTTTTTCATGTTCATGCGGTCTCTCCTTCCTTCGTCGTTTTTTTCTGCCCTTCGCCCACGGCGGACTGCAGGAAGAAACAGAAGAACGCGGCGCACAAGGGCCACTGGAACCTGTGCTCGTAGTGTTTCTTTTTGGAGGAGTCAAGCTCCTTGGTGTCCATGGCGGCTATCCTTTTGGTGTAGATGGCGTCCAGCTCCAAGCCCGAGGCCACGGCCTGGGCGTAGGCGCCGCCCGTTTCCAGGGCGATCTTCTGGAGCGTCTCCTCGTTCAGTTTGGAAAGCACCTGGTTGCCGCTGCGGTCCGTGATGTAGGTCTTGCGGCCCTTCTCGTCGATGATCTGGATGGGGCTGCCGGAGGGCGTGCCGATGCCGATGCAGAAGATCTTCACGCCTTTTTCCTTGGCCAGCTTGATGGCGTTGTCCAGGTCGCCCTGGAGGTTCTCGCCGTCGGTGATGAGGATGAGCGCCCGGGTGTTGCGTTCGTTGCCCTCGAAGGCGTTGACGGATTTTATTATGGCCTCGCCGATCTGGGTGCCGCCCTTGGGAATGAGGGAGGGGTCGAGCTCGCTGAGGAACATCTTCGCCGCGCCGTAGTCGAGGGTCAGGGGGCACTGCACGAAGGCGCTGCCCGCGAAGGCCACCAGGCCGATGCGGTCGCCCTGCATGATCTGCATGAGGTCGAGGATGGCCCGCTTGGCGCGCTCGAGCCTCGAGGGCGCGATGTCCTGGGCCAGCATGCTTCTGGAGACGTCCACGGCGACGATGACGTCGCGGCCTTCCCGTTTCATTTCCTCCCAGGTGTAGCCCCACTTGGGCTCCATGAGGGCCAGGACCAGGAAGGTCAGGCCTATGAGGAAGAGGGCGTTCCTCGCGAAGCGTCCGCCCTCGCTTCTGGTGAGCAGCTTGTCGAGCATGTCGTCGGAGGCGAAGCGCCTCAGCAGGGCTTTCCGCTTGTGGGCTCTGTAGAAGAGGAAGAGCCCCAGCGCGATGACTATCCAGAGAAGGTGTATGTAGTAAAGTTTCTCAAAGTACATAGGTCGTTCCTTAAGGCAGTTTTTGGAATCTCGTGGCTAAGAGCAGAGCTTCCAGTATGAGGAGCGCTCCGGCTATGAAGACCAGCGGCGGGAAGCGTTCGATCCATTCCATGTAGGTCAGGGATTCCGTCTTGGTCTTCTCCAGCTGGTCGATCTCCTTGTAGATGTTTTCCAAAGAGGCTTTCTCCGTGGCGCGGAAGTATTGCCCGCCCGTGGTCTTCGCGATCTCCTTAAGCAGGTCCTCGTCTATTTCCACGGGCACCTGCTGCAGGATCTTGCGGCCGAAGAAGTCGGT
>DBWD01000015.1:11891-12404 GCA_002308555.1 bacterium UBP3_UBA1247 | reverse complement strand
TTCTTTTTTTCTTTTTTCTTTTCTTTTTTTTACAAATGTGTCATTCCAAATTCGGGTGGATAATCCACCTGAATTTGGAATAGGCTTTTGTGAGATCAGGGTCTAGTGAAAGCGCTAGCGAATGTTGCTATAATAAGGGCTGATAATTTTCAGCCCTTATTTTGTTTTTATGAGCAGAACAGTTCCCAGAAAGGTTTCCCCGTGGGTCGTCTATTTGGCGGTCCTGCTAGTGTTTTTCGTAGTGTGTTACGCCGTGTGGAGGAAAGAGCACGGCGGAGAAGGGCTCCTGGGGACGGCTCCCCAGTACGCCTACGCTTTGCCGGAGGAACGTTCCGCCTTCGTGGGGGAAGAGGGCGACGCCCTGCTCAGGGTGACGGTCTTGGACGTGGGCCAGGGGGACAGCGCTTTGGTGGAGCTGCCGGACGGGAAACTGATGCTGGTGGACGCGGGGGACAGGGACGCCGGGCCCAAGGTGAGGGACTGGCTTTTGGAAAACAGCCTGACGAATATCTA
>DBWD01000015.1:2703-11863 GCA_002308555.1 bacterium UBP3_UBA1247 | reverse complement strand
CTGGCCTATCTTCCGGGAAGGAAGAGCGGGGCCACGGCGACCACCAGGGTCTACAAGAATTTTTTGAAGGCCATGGACAAGAAGAACCTTACGGTCAGGGAAACCTACGCCGGGGATTACATCGTCAGCAACGCGGTGTGCGTGGTGAAGGTCCTGGCCCCTGAGGCGCACGTGTACGAGGGTCTGAACAACACGAGCATCTGCCTGCTGGTGCTTTTCGGGAAGCACAAAGTTTTGCTGACGGGCGACATCGAGACGCCCTCGGAAAAGGAGATCCTGGAGCGCTTCGGGGACGACTTTCGGGGGACGACCTTGCTCAAGGTGGCGCACCACGGTTCCAAGACTTCCTCCTGCGAGGAATTCCTAAGGGTGTGCGAGCCGGACGCGGCTTTCATTTCCTTGGGCAGGGACAACGAGTACCATCATCCCCACCCCAGCCTGATGAAAAGGCTGGAGCGGTGGTGCGGCGAAATATACAGGACGGACCAGGAGGGGACGCTGACGTTTATTTCGGACGGAAAACAATTTGAGATTCAAACTGCGAAATAGGAGGACACATGCGGCTTATCGTTGACAGGATAGAAGAGGACGTGATCGTGGCGGAAATGCCGGACATGACTTTCGTGAATCTGCCCAGGGCCGTGGCGCCCAAAGCCAAGGAAGGCGACCAGCTGGTGATCTCCGTGCGCCGCGCCGACCCGAAGCTGAGGGAAGAGATCGAGGCGCTGGAGAACAAGCTCTTCGAAAAGCGGGCCGATAAATAGCGCTCGGCGGCGCGAAACGGGAGCGGGATTCCGCGCCGAAAGAAGGCGGACGTTGGCGGTCCGCCTTTTTCTTTGACCGCTTTCCAAGGGGATTTCCTTACCGCAAATATGCTAAAATATAGAAAAGTGCAATATTTAATTACAAAAAGGGACTAACTTATGAACGCCAGGATAAAAATCATCAGCCTTTTTTGCGGCCTTCTATTTTGCGCGGCCCCTCTTTTAGCCGGCGGACCGCAGCAGTGGTCCAAGGCCTTTTCCGGCGAAAAGGTCATGAATGTCAAAGGCAACATCTTTGAGTTTATAGTGTTCAAGAACTGCACCGTGCCGGGGCCCAAGAAGGCCGCGCCGGTGTCGAAACTGACAGTGTTCGACGATCTTCCCGACGAGCCGAACCTCGACGACGCCGACTCCCTGCGCGGCGAACTGCAGCATCTGCAGGAAACCAAGGACTATTACCTGGAAATGGTGAAAGGCACCCAGGAAAAGATCAAGGAACTGGGCGAGAGCGGCGCGGGCGAGAAGGAGTTTCTCCTGGAGGACATCAAGGTCTCCGAGGCGATGATCGTGGAGATAAACAAGAGCATAGAGGAAATAGAGGGAAAGATTGCCGATCTTGAGAACGCCGGGTCGGCCGCCGAGAAAAAGGAAGGCGATGAGACGGCTGAAAAGGAAGAGGTGAAGGAGAAAAAGGATGAGGACGCCAAGCCGGCAAAAGGAAAAGACGGCAAGGGGACCAAGAAGGGCAAAGGCGACAAGCCCGCGCCGAAGGCTCCCGTGACCCACGAGGAACTCACCACGAACTATTACGACGTCGCTGGCTTGATGAACACCGGCGAAGAGGCTTTCAGAAACATGCTTGGCACGCTGGGAACGGATCTGACCTGGGATATCGTTCAAACCAAAGTCTATTTGGTGACCTCCCCGAAAATGTGGCAGGCCCTCAAGATGCCGGAAAGGATCGTGCAGCCGGCGCGCAACGTTTGCTGGGATTCCAAGCAGCGGGCCATTCTGCTTTTCGCCTCGCCCGCCATCACCAACCAGCTGGGCAAGACCTTCGGATACGCCGTGGCTTCCATGGTCTTCGACCTGAGCCTCGCGAAAATTAACCCCGGCGGCGAAGTCTGCAACTTTATCTCCGACGGCCTGGCCGCCCGCGCCTCGGGCTTGAACTGCATCGTGGACGTGAACAAAGTGCACAAGTTCGGACGCCTGAAGGAAAGAGACCTGCTTTTGCTCACGGAGCTTCTGAACCCCACCAGGATGAAAGACAACAAGCGCTGCTATTACTTCATGGCCCAGAGCAAAGCCTTCGTGGATTATTACGCCGACAAGAACATGGTGGATTTCCGCAGGTACCTCGAGCAGGCCAAGGGCGGCAACGCCAATTTCCGGAACAGTTTCCAGTTCATGCACATCAGCGACCACTGGGGACTGGACTACGACAGCTTCTGCAACGAGCTGCCCAAGCGCGTCTTCTTCCCCATAACGGTGGAAGCCGAGACCGACCCCAACGCCATGGACGCATGGAACAACGAGCTGGAGTCCAAGGACCAGGCGTTGGACAAAAAGAAGGACGACATGCAGAAAAGGAAGGAAGTGCGCGAGATACGGCGGAAAGTCGGCGACGAAATCTATCGCAAACGTTACAAGCAAAAATAAGGACATTGTTTCGCTTTAATTAATCAGACAGGCATGGTGAAAATGAAAAAATATTTATTCGGCATACTGCTTCTGCACGCTGTTCTGGCGGCCGGCCCGCTTTGCGCGGCCCCGGCCAAAAGCGTCTCCGGCGCCGCCAAGTGGGCGCCGCATTTCAAGGGCCCCGAGATCGGCCTGATGTCGAACGACGTCATCGTTATCAGGTATCCCAAGACCTGCATGGTCCCGGACAAGAACAAAGTGGCCGGGCCTTTGGGCGAAAACGAGGAAGTGATAAAGATGCAGGATGCCATCGAGCAGCACGCCAAGGCTCAGGAAGCGCTCAAGGAGGAGCTTAAGGAAGACCTGCTGTACGGGACGGACGACGAAAGAGCCGCCGCCGAGGCAAAGATAAAGGCCGTGGCCGACATGGAGCAGGCGGCGAGAGAAGAGTTGGAGAAGCTGAAGATTGAGCTGGCTGCCAAGGGCGCCATGAAGCCCCAGAAAAAGGAAAAGCCCGCCGCCCAGCCCATGAAAGAGGAGAAGACGGACAAATATTACCTGGAAAACACTCTGCCTTACCTGAGCGACATGCTCGACAATTTGTCGGACAAGTTCTACAACGTGAAAGAAGGCGAAGGGCCGGAAATCAAGGTCTATGTCTATGTGGTGACCTCGCCCAAGCTCTGGATGGAGATAGCCCAGAAACCGAGCCTGGTCACCCCGGTGCGCAACGTCAGGATAGACAAGAAAGGCAAGGCCGTGCTGGTTTTCGCCTCCCCGCAGAACAAAGACAAGCTGAACAATTCCATCGGCTACGCCGTGGCGTCTTTCGTGCTTCAGGATATTTTGCAAAAGCGCAACAAAAACGACGACCCCGAGCTGGCCGAGGCCATAGCCACGGGCTTCTGCGCCTGGGGGTCCGACCTGAACTGCGTCGTGGAGCCGCAGAGGGTCATCGATCCTCCGGTGCTCGAGGAAGACAAGCTTATCCAGCCCACGGAGCTTTTCCAGCCCAGGCAGATGAACGACCCCGTCCGCTGCCTCTATTTCACCAGGCAGTCTTCGGCCCTGGTAAAATATATTGCGGAAAACGGCAATCTCAGGATCTACCTCAGGAAAGCCAAGGGCGGCAATTCCGGTTTCCGCTCCAGCTTCCAGTTCCTGGACGTCTCCAAGACGTGGGGCTTCGACTACGACGAGTTCTGCAACAAGCTGAACAAGCGAGTTTTCTTCCCGCTGACGGATTCCGCCCAGTCCTCCCCCAACGCCATGGCCAAGTGGGCCAGGGAGCTTCAGGACGAGGACGACGATTTCAGACAGAGAAGAAGCCGCAGCGGCGGCCATGGCAAGGCCCTTTACAAGGAAGCGGAAGAAGCAGAATAAAAATAGAGAGGCATGAAAATGAAATTTAAGTATTGTTTGCTTTTGGCGCTGTGCGCGTACGCCTCCTGCCTGTTCGCGGGATTCGCGGAAAAGTGGAACGAGGCCTTCGGCGCCGCCGAACAGAGCCAGTTCACGGAAGGCAGTTTCGAGGTGCATTTCCTGAGCAAGTACCTGGCCCCCGGCCCGGATCCGAAAACCGTCAAGCCCACGGACGTGACCCTGAAAGACCTGACCCCGGAAAAATACGAGAGGATCAAGGAGGAAGTCGTCCGCAGCGAGAAGGAGTTCAAGGAAGCCACCAAGAAAGTCGAGAAACTCAAGGAGGAGTTCGACGAGGAATCCCTGGAATACGCCGAGCAGCGCCTTAAGACGGCCACCATCCAGCACGAGAGAGCCAAGGCGACCCTGAAGGCGGCGGATGAATTCATCAAGGAGCAGAAGGAAAGGGCGGCGGGCAAAAGAAGGAAAAAAGCCCCGGAAAAAGCCGTGACCCACATCGCCGACACGAAGGCCTATTTCAATCTCTCGGAAGTCATAGACCACGCCTCGAAATCCATCGCCAGCATGGACGCCGTCTGCGACGACCGGTCCGCCTGGGCCCCCGGCTCGGCCAAGGTCTACATCGTGACCGACCTGGAGCTTTTCAACAAGATGAAGAACAAGGATCCCCTGGTCTCCCCCGTGGGCATAATCTCCCAGGAGCCGAAGACCAGATCTTTCCTGGTATACGCCTCCCCGGTGGTGTCCAACCAGCTGGACAGGGCTTTCGCTTACGCGGCCTGCGAGCGCTTCCTGTACGATTTCATGGAAGTTGAGAACCCCGGCGGGGAAGTCTCGGACCTGGTGAGGGTCGGCTATTGCGGCTACGCCTCCAAGCTGGACGCCGTGGTGACGCCCAAGAAAGTCTTGGACCCGCCCGTCCTGGAGGAGGGGAAGCTTTTGCTGACCTCCCAGATGATCGACCCGGGCGGAATCAAAGATCCCGAGGTCTGCCTGTATTTCCTGCGCCAGGCCAAGGTCATGGTCCTGCCCATGGTGCAGACCGGCATGGACAACTTCAGGCACTATCTGACCCTGGCCAAGAACGGCAATTCCGGCATGCGCACCAGCTTCGAGAACATCCGCCTCAGGAAGGAATGGGGCGCCGGCTTCGACGGCTTCATGCTGACCCTGCCGGAAAAAGGCTTCCTGCCCCTGACGAAGCTGCCCGGAGAGCAGGCGCCCAAGGAAGAAAAGAAAGAAGAGGCGAAGGAAGAGCCTAAAGACTAAGGCGCGAAGATCCTTCGCGCGGAAGCATGGGAAAGCGCAGGCTTTCCCATGCTTTTTTTATGTGGGAAAAAAGCGGGCCGCGGCGGCCGGTAGGTGAATAACCGTGTTGATAAACAGTGTTAAAAAACCGCTTATCAAAGGATTTCTCACATAGTTTTCGACATTCCGCGAATTTTTAAGTTGCGTTTTGCGAGTATGATAAGAATTTATCAACAAGCGCCTGCCGTGTTATCAACAGATAATTGCAAATTAGCCGGTCAAATGCTAAAATTGTATTTCACACGCTTAAAATTATGCTGGAAAAGACCGCACAAAAACCCGTACGTTCCATGACGGGCTTCGGCTCGGAACGCCTTCTGCTTCCCCAGGGAGAGATCCTGGTGGAAGTCAAGAGCGTCAACGGCAAAAGCCTGGAGCCCAGGCTCAATCTCCCCAGGGGGTTCTTCGCCCTGGAAATGGAGATAAGGAAGCTTATCCGGGAAAAGATCTCCCGGGGAACGCTGCAGCTGCAGATCACCGTGCTCAATTCCCGGGAAAACGCTTTCGAGCTGGGCTGGGAGCGCGCGCGGAAACTGGCGGAAAAACTGAAAGAGCAGTGCGCGGAGATAGGCTTCGCCCCGGAAGGCGACGTGGACACGCTCCTGAAGCTCTATCAGCTGGACAAGGAGGAGGAGCGTTCGGAGCTGGAGGAGGAAGCCGGCGAGATCTTGAAGTGCGTGGACCGCGCCCTGGAGAAACTGGTGGAAGCCAGGACCCAGGAAGGCGCCAAACTGAAGGACGACCTATTGGGCCGCCTGCCTTTGCTGGAAGAGATCGTCGCGCGCATAAAGGAACTGGCGCCGAAAGTCGTCAGCGATTACCGGGAGCGCGTCACGGAACAGCTCAAGGAATACAGCGCCATGAGCGGCGTGGCCTTCGACCCGGTGAGGATCCTGACGGAAGTGGGCGTCTTTTCCGAAAAAGTCGACATCACGGAAGAACTGACCAGGCTCTCCTGCCATTTCGGCCTTTACGCCGGCACCCTGGCGGAGGGCGGCGTCATCGGCCGCAAGCTGGATTTCATAACCCAGGAAGCCTTCCGGGAAATAACCACCTGCGGAAACAAAGCCGCGAACGCTGAGATCTCCGCCCTGGTGGTCAGGATGAAAGAGGAACTTGAAAAAATGCGCGAACAGGCGCAGAACATCGAATAGGGAACTTTTATGCTCAAGAAAACGATCTATCTCGCTTTGGTGATCCTGGCGGCCGCCGCGGTCTTCGTAATTTGGAAAAGGACCGGCTCGGAAACGGAAATACAGAAATTAAGGGCGCAGATCTACGACCTGCAGAAGCAGGTGGAGAAGCAGGCCGCCGCCGCCGAGGAAGCGAAGAAGGTCCCAGAGAAGGAAGAGCGCGTCATCAGCGCCGCCGTGACCGCGCCATCCCAGACGCCGCCCTCCGTGGTGAGGCAGGGACGCGAGACGGCCCAAAACGATCTGGCCAAAAGCAAAGAGCCCCTTTTGAACACGGCCGATTCCAACGATTTCGCCCAGAGCCTTTCCGCCATCCAGGAGGAAGTCGAGGCCCAGGCGCTGCAGGAGACCCTGGGCTCCGTGGCTGAGGCCGCGGAAACCAACGCGACCAAGAACATAGACATGTCCCAGATCGACGCCATCATTAGGGAAGCGGAAGAAAAACTGGTGGCCCAGTACGGCGAGAAGATTTTGGAGAACGACAAGGTCACCAAGGCCGCGGACGAGGCCGCCAAGCAGGGCGAAAAAGCCGGCGAGACCTTCGCGGAAGTCAAGAAGGAAGCCGCGAGGACCGAGAAAGAGGCCGTCAGAAAGGTCGCCGAGCAAAGAGACTTCGCTTCCCGGGAAGCGGAAAACGCCCGGAAGGACATGTCCGAGATAATGAAGGGCCAGGAAACGGAAAAAGTCGAGTGGACTATAACGGCCGCCGAAAGCGCCCCCGCCGCCGGACAGACGTCGGTCGAGAGCGTGACCACCGTCTCCGCGGCGCGGGAAGAGAGCAAGGACCAGGCGGTGGAGAAGCCCTCCTGGGAAGAGGACGAGCTCCCGGGCTCCCGCCCGACGGAAGCCAGCCTTACCGACGACAGCTATTTCCGCGGACCCAGGGAGGTCGGCAACAATTACTCCTCCCACAGGGAAGTGCGCCCGGTGCACGGCGACAACGCCGGCGCCGCGCCCGCGCCTTCCTTTTACCAGAACAACGGCGGCGCCCCGCGTCCGGTTGGCAGGCCCTCCTTCAGCCAGGACAACGGCGCGCAGAACGTCCAGAACGCCGGCTCCGCGCAGCAGCGCCAGCCCGTGCGCTCCTCTTCCCTCAGGCCGGCCAGCGAAGTCATAGTGCCCACCACCGCCAAGCAGGAAGTGGAGCGGGACATCAGGGCCGAGGAAGCCAGGAGAAGGCCGCCGGAAAGAATCAGGAAGATACCCGCGAAGAATTACAACGCGCTTGGCAACAAGACCATGTCCGAAGTGATGAAGGAAGGAATGTGACAAAGGATGAAAATAATTTTTAAGACGATACTGCTAGCGCTGATCTTCGGCTCGCTTCCGCTGGCCGCGGAGGAGCTGAACGCCACGGTTAATTTCGACGCCTCGAAACTGAAAGAGGAAGACAAGGACGGCCGCACCCTGTTCCGCTACGAGGCCGCCGACGTTAATTACGTTGAGCACGGCAAGGGCGCGCCCGTGCTGCCCTGCCGGCACGTTTACGTGGTGGCGCCCAAAGGGGCGGATTACGCCGGCTGCCGCGCCAAGATCCAGCGTCAGCAGCTGCCCGGCCGCTTCAAACTCTACGCCAGGGAAAACGGCGAGGCGAGCGTCAAGACCGCCGAGCTTTTCCCGCCCAGCTGCGTGGAGTTCGTCAGGCAGTTCGACGAAGCCGGGTTCCGGCTCTTCATGTTCCGGGTCTACCCCATAGTCTGCCAGCCCGCCGACGGCACCGTCATGCGGATAATAAGCCTGCAGATGCAGATCGCCTGCAAGGGGAGCGACCGCTATGAGAACGTGCCCATGGACGACATGATAATGATCAAGCGCAAGGTCATGAACCCGAAAGCCCTGGAAAATCTCGTGGCCTCCCTGAAAGTGGACACCAGGAAAAACCTCACCTTGGAAAAATCAGGCTTCGCCACCAGCAAGGCCAAAGGCAAGAACGTTTTCGCCGACACGAACGTCAGGAACTACAACCGCAAGGGTGAAAGCGGCGCCAAGAGCGGGGACCTTCTGGAAACGCTGAAGCAGAACAACGTCACCTTCGAAGAGGGCAGCGTCATGTTCACGCCCATTTCGTTCTAGCCCGTATACCGCGGAAAGACATTTTATGCGCGGCGGAAGATACCGCCGCGCTTTTTTTGCGCCGGCTCGGAGGGGTCCGCCGGGGCGGAACGGCCCCGGAAAGGGCCGGGGAAGGGAGGGGCCCGCGGGCGGTTTTTCGCCAAAAATGGCGGAAAAATACCCCAAAACGGCCTTTTTTGGCCCGAAATTTGCAAAAAAAAGGCCAAAAGCGTAACATATCAATAATACATTGGAGATATATTATGGATATCAAGGAAATCAAACATTATCTCAAACTGATGGACGCCTACGGCCTCTGCGAATTCACGATGGAGACCGCCGACGGCAAGATCTCTTTAAAGCGCCCCCAGAACGGGACCATCGCCGCGCCCAGCGTGACGACGGTTGGCGCGCTTCAGGAAGAGGAAATTTTCAAGAGCGTCGAGATCCCCGCTCCGGCCGCCGCGCCCGCCGCGTCCGCCCAGAAGGAGGCCGCCGCCCCGAAGCCGCAGGCGAAAGCCGAGGACGACCTCGTTCCCATCAATTCCCCCATGGTCGGGACTTTCTACGCCGCGGCCAGCCCGGACAGCCCGCCTCTGGTGACGGAAGGCCAGTCTGTCAGCGAGGAAACGGTGGTGGCGGTCATAGAGTCCATGAAGATCATGAGCGAGATCAAGGCGGAATGCCGCGGCGTCGTGGTGAAAGTCTGCGTCGGCAACGGCCAGCCCGTGGAATTCGGACAGACTCTTTTCATGGTGCGTCCGGAATAGAAAAATGTTTCGCAAAATACTAATAGCCAACCGCGGCGAGATAGCC
>DBWD01000015.1:0-2565 GCA_002308555.1 bacterium UBP3_UBA1247 | reverse complement strand
CGAGCGCATCCTCTCCGCGGCCATGATCTCCGGCGCCCAGGCCATCCACCCGGGCTACGGCTTCCTTTCGGAAAACTCCCACTTCGCGGAGATCATCAGATCCTGCGACATGACGTTCATCGGACCCGACAGCGAGGCGATCTCCGCGTTGGGCGACAAGGCCAACGCCAGGGCGATGGCCATCAAGAACAACGTGCCCGTGGTGCCCGGCAGCGACGGCCCGGTCAACGATTATCCTACGCTTCTGAAGGAGGCCGAGCGCATCGGCTATCCCATAATCGTGAAGGCTTCCGCCGGCGGCGGCGGACGAGGCATGCGGGTTGTGCGCTCCCAGGAAGAGCTCACCCAAGCCTTCGAGACCGCCAGGAAAGAGGCGGAGGCGGCTTTCGGCAACCCGGAAGTCTACATCGAGAAATTTTTGGAAGATTCCCGCCACGTGGAAGTCCAGATCCTGGCTGACAAAGACGGGACCTGCGTGCATCTGGGCGAGCGCGACTGCACCATGCAGCGCCGCCACCAGAAGCTTCTGGAGGAATCCCCTTCGCCCATCGTCGACGAGAAGCGCAGAAAAGAAATGGGCGAGGCGGCCTGCCGCATTGCCCTGGCCGCCAATTACGTCGGCGCCGGCACCGTGGAGTTCATCGTGGACAACGAGAACAACTATTATTTCATGGAAATGAACGCCCGCGTCCAGGTGGAGCACGGCGTCACGGAAATGGAAGCCGACGTGGACATCGTGCGCCGCCAGATCATGGTGGCCGCGGGAGAGCCGCTGGGACTGCAGCAGAAAGACATTCACCTGAGCGGCTGGACCCTGGAATGCCGCATAAACGCTGAGGATCCCGAACACGACTTCCGGCCCTGCCCGGGAAGGATCACCTCCTACAACCTGCCCGGAGGCCCCGGCGTCAGGGTGGACGGCATCGCTTACGCCGGCTACGAGATCTCGCCCTATTACGACTCCATGGTGGCGAAGCTGATGGTCCATTCCAGGGACCGCATCGCCGCCATCAGGAGAATGCTCCGCGCGCTTGACGAATTCGAGATCGGCGGGATCAAGACCACCATTCCCTTCTTCAAGAGTCTTCTGAAGCAGCCCGCTTTCATCAGGGGCACGCGCTATAACACCAATTTCGTGGAGGAGTGGCTGAAGCGGCAATGATCGACCTTCACCTCCACAGCACTTTTTCCGACGGGACCAGCACGCCCTCCGAACTGGTGGCCCACGGCATCAGCCTGGGACTGCGGGCTGTCGCGCTGACGGACCACGACACCATCGACGGCGTGGACGAGCTGGTCTCGGAAGCCGGCAGGCTCAGCATGGACGTCCTGCCGGGCGTGGAACTGAGCGCCGGCATCTGCCCCCTGACGAAAGACCACCAGCAGGAAGTCCACATCCTGGGCTATTTCCCCAAGTGGGACGAGGAGATCAAACGCTCCCTGGAGCCGCTGAAGAAAGTTCAGAAGTGGCGCGAGGAAAGGAACCGCGCCATCGTGGAAAACATGCGGGGCTACCACATCCCCATAACCTACGAGGAACTTTCCCAGGCGGCGGGCACGAACAACGTGGGGCGCCCGCATTTCGCGAACTGGCTCATCGAGCACGGCTACGCGCATTCCGTGGGGGAAGCCTTCCAGCAGTTCCTCGTGCCCGGCGCCATGACTTTCAAGGACAGGAAGACCTTCGACATCGCCGAGTCCATCGCGCTCATACGCCAGGCGAAAGGCGTGGCGGTCCTGGCCCATCCGAAGGCGCTGCATATTTTTTCCGACGCCGATTTCGAGAAGTTTTTGAAAAGCATGGTGGATCTCGGGCTGGAAGGCATAGAGGTCTACTGCTCCGTGCATCTGCCCAACGACATCAGGCGCTACGAGAGAATGGCTGAGAAATTCTCCCTTATCAAGACCGGCGGAACGGACTTCCACGGCAAGATGAAGCCGGACATCCGGATGGGCTACGGCTTCGGCTACACCCACGTGGACGACAGCGTTTACGACAAGCTCAAGGCAAGATTGGATCAAAATTTAAAATAACAATAAATCACCAAGAGGAATTATGAAAAATCGTATCGGCGTTATCGCTTTTATGAGACCCGAAGGCGGAACTTTGAAACAGGTCGCCGCCCATAAGCTCGACACCTGCCAGCTGGTCAGCTGGAATCCCAAGCACTGGACCGACGAAATGGCCGAGCAGGTCAAGGCCGAGATCAAGGAATCCGGCATCAAGCCGACGGCCTTCTGGGCCGGCTGGGCCGGCCCCGCGGTCTGGGATCTGCTTTCCGGCCCCGCCACCTTGGGCCTGGTTCCCCCGGCTTTCCGCTTCCAGCGCATCCAGTCCATGCTGGCGGCCGGCGACTTCGCCAAGAAGATCGGCCTTCCCGCGGTCATCACGCACCTGGGCTTCATCCCCGAGTGGCCCCGGGACAGAGACTTCGGCGATCTGGTGGACGCTGTCAAATACATCGCCCGCTACTACAAGAGGCTGGGCCTGCAATTCTGGTTCGAGACCGGCCAGGAAACGCCCGTCACGATGCTTCGTCTGATCCAGCAGACCGGCATGGACAA
>DBWD01000143.1:7090-7462 GCA_002308555.1 bacterium UBP3_UBA1247 | reverse complement strand
CGGGGTCAAATGCGACATCTGCTCCTGCGGCGGGTGCAAAATCTGCCATAAGTTTGACGGTTTGAAGGAACCTGAGAAAGAATCATAAACAAAGCGGGGCCGGCTCCCAAAAAGGGCCGGCCCTCATTACAACATGCTGAACTTTCTAATTTGCGCCGGCATAATAATAATAGCCCTGCTTCTGCTGCTTCGCACGGTCAAAAAAATGAGCCGCGGCGGATGCGAGCACTGCGGNNGACGACGAGAAATGCTGCTGCGGAAGGAAGGAAAGGGACTGACCGCCCGGGCTATTGTTTTATTTCGGCCTAAATGGTATTCTATCCGAGCAAATAATCAAAGAAAAGAAGGGGGCGCACCGGTTTCGACTGGGAT
>DBWD01000143.1:5953-7030 GCA_002308555.1 bacterium UBP3_UBA1247 | reverse complement strand
GCTCTTGCTGCCTAATTAAAGGCAACAACGCTCCCTGTCCCCTCCGCCTGTGGGGGACTCGCGAGCGAGGTTAGCAGGCTGGCCGATTTTCCGCCCGTCGGGAAAAGGCGAGATCTAAGGCGGGATTTTCCCTTCCGACGCCCGTCGGTTGGCTAGGCAAGGGATAAGACTTAATCATCCGACTACACATGTAGAAGCAGTTGGTACGGATCGTCAGGACGCGGGTTCGAATCCCGCCGCCTCCACCAATTTTTAGGGGCTAAGTTTTTATCGCCCTAGGGAACAGGCCGGAATCAAAAGCAAAAGCGGCGGGGCCTTTTCGTTTTTTAGCGTCGCGATTTTTTCCCTTTTCGGGGGTTGTCTTCCGGGAATGCCGTGCTAGAATGGCTTTTCCTTTATTAATTTTTTTACAAGCGAGGTGTGCTATGCATAATCTGGAACTTATTATTTCTTTGCAGTCTATTCTTTGCGGCGTGGCTCTGTACTACGCGCTTAAGGCCTGGCGCGTGGCGATGCTTTTCCAGGAGAGCTATCTTGACGCCGTGGTGGAGGCCATAAAAATGCAGATCGCGGAGACCAAGAAGGCGGAGGAGGGCCAGACGGCCCTGGAGGAGCACAACCAGGCCCTGGACAAGAAGGTGGATGTCCTGCGCGAAGACCTCAAGAGTTTGGGCAGCTGCCACAACAGTCTGGCCTGCGACGTCAGGGACATCCTGACCCGGCATCCGGAGCTGCGCCCGCGGCCGGAAAGCGAGGCGGATCAAGAGAAAAAATGACCTTTTGGGGGCTGATAACCCCTTCAGGGTGAAATATGCTAGAATATTAAATTGTTTAGGATTGAACTGTTTAACATTCCTTTTTTATTTCACTCATTATGCGCATCGCTATTGGCTCTGATCACGCCGGGTTCGCCCTGAAGGAACTGGTGAAAGGGTTCCTCGCGGAAGCCGGGCATGAAGTTATCGACTGCGGCTGCGACGGGCCGGAGTCCGTGCATTATCCCGTCTACGGGAAACTGGTGGCCGAAAAGGTCCAGAAAGGGGAATGCGGGAAAGGCGTCCTCATCTGCTTCACCGG
>DBWD01000143.1:0-5828 GCA_002308555.1 bacterium UBP3_UBA1247 | reverse complement strand
GAGGACGCCAGGTTTATTCTTAAAACGTTTTTCGAGACGCCTTTTTCCGGCGGCGAACGCCACGCCCTGAGGATCAAGCTTATCGAAAAGGAGTGACCTTATGAACGAAGGGAACGGCATATACGAACAGGTTGTGGCCTGGACTTTCATTTTGCTGAGGCTTCTGATCTTCGCCGGCCTCGTCTGGTATGCCGTTTTCGAATACCGCCGCTGGAGCAGGAAGAGCGAGCGGATCGAGGACTTCGAGAGCGAGGAGGACAACCAGCAATGAGCAGCATCAGGGACATCATGAAAACGGAAGAGGAGGCCGCGGCCATCCTCGCCGAAGGCCAGAAGAAGGCCGAAGAGATAAAAAGGAAAGGCAAGGAAGAGGCCGCCAGGATACTCGAGCAGGCCGCATCCCGAAAGGAAGAGGAACTGGCCGCCGCCAGGGAAAAGATCATAAGGGAAGAGACGGAGGCCAGCGAGCGCGCGGCCGCCGAAACGAAGGCGAAGCTGGCCCAGAGGGAAGCGGCCTTCGAGAGCGGCAAGGAAAAAGCCGCCAGGGATCTTCTCATGGCGATCCTGCAGGAAGGAGCCTGAGATGGGCCTTTTCTCGCTTTGCGCCTACGCGGCCGTGAACAGCCGCATACATTATGCCAAGTCGCTCCTTCTGAAGAGCGGCGACTGGCAGACTTTGAGCGGGACGGACGGCCTGGCCGGAGCGGTCGGCAATCTGTCCTCCACGGCGCTGGGCGAGGGTTTGTCTTTCGACAAGAGCGAGGCCGCGGGGACCATGCCCTCCCTGAGGGACCTGGAGCACACCCTTCACCAGAACCTGATCAAAAAGACGCTTTCCCATCTGCGCTTCCTCAGCGGATCCCCGGCGGAAAGCCTGATAGAGCTGGTCAGGATCTACGACCTGATGAACCTCAAGAAGGCCATAAGGATGTCCTTCGGCGGCTTCGACCGCGTCGGCCGCCTCTCGGTGAAATTTTACGACCTGGGCAAGTATTCCATCCTGCCCATGGAGAAATGGGAAGCCTTCGCCCAGGGCGAAATCGGGAATTCCCTGGACGGCACCTGCTACGGCGAGGACTACAAGATCGGCAAGAACGCCCTGGACGAAAGCGGGGACATCCTGAGATTGGAAACGCTTCTGGAGAAGCGCTATTTCACCACCCTGGGCGAGAAACTGAAAAAGTCCGGCGGCTACCAGCTTATGGAGCGCTATATGGACGAGGTGACGCTCATGCAGATGGTGAGGCTAAGATACCGTTACAGGCTGGAAGCCCCGGCCATCCTGCCCCTTCTGATGATGGAATTGTCGGGCGCCTTCGACGAGAAGCTTTTCGCCCGCCTGATGGAAGCGGAGAGCGAGGAGGCGTTTTTCGCCGCGCTGTCCAAGGAGAAAGACTGGCTTTTGAGAGACTGCTCCGGCCTGAGCGCCTGCCTGCGCTCCCTGAAAACCGAAATGGTCAGGGAATGCCGGAACATTCTGAAGAATTCCAGCCCCATGTCCTTCAAGCCCCTTCTGGCCTGCTTCATCCTGAAGCGCCAGGAACTGCGGGACGTTATCGCGGTCTTGCAGATGAAGCGTTTCCGCCGGGGCGACAAAAACGACGCGCTTGTTTCGGCGCTAACCTTGAAAGCTAGAGAAACGGGAGCCAACTGATGTTCAGACCGGAAAAGATGAGCCTTTTGCAGTGCGTCGTCATGGACAGCGACATGATGGCGGCCTGTAATTTTCTCGTGCGCCGGAAGGTCATGCATCTCGTGGACCGCAGCCTTTTCCACCCCATCGGGAAGGAAGCCCTGCCGGGCGAACTGGCGGGCGCCCAGGCCTCCCTGGAGAAAGACCAGGCCTCTTTGAAGAAAGTGGCGGACTGGCTGGGGGCGGAGACCGAGAACATAAATTACAAGCCCTATGAGGGCGACATCGAGCCCCTGGCCGCCGAAAAGGAGATCAGCGAGGGCGTCGAGAAACTTCTCCAGGACATCGCCGAGCTCGAGAAGAAACGGAGCCGGCTGCGGGAGAAGGAAGACGAGCTGAAGAGAATCTCGGACGCGCTGCAAAGCCTGGAGATCGCCGGCGTTTCCGCGGACGACCTCAGGAAGCTGAAATATTTCGCCTGCGTGACCGGCGTCATGCCGGCCCGATTCGTGCCTGACCTTCTGAAGGCCCTGAGGAACATCCAGGCCACCACGGAGATCCGCAGGCTGGGCGCGAGCGACGTCAGCGTCATCGTCCTGGCCCTGAAGGAATACGAGGACACCATGAGGAGCGTTCTGAAGAGCGTGTTCTTCAGCGAGGTGGAGATCCCGGAGAAGTATTCCGTGGAGACCGGCGAGGCCATGGACGAGATCGAGCTGGAACTCTGGGAGATCAGGGAAGAGGAAGCGCTTCTGAAAGGCGAGGAGCTGAAGCTCAGGAAATTCGCCAAGAAGGCCTACGCCAGATGGCGGATCATGCTGGAGGCCAACCTGAGGGTCCTGGCGGCCATGCGGCTTTTCGGCAAGACGGCCAGCACCACCTACATCAGCGGCTGGGTCCCCAAGAAGCAGGCCCAGAAAGTGGCCGAGGAGCTTTCACGTCTCCTGGAGGGCCGGCTCATCTACGACATCTCCTGCCCCGAAGACCAGAGCGGCGAAGCCCGCAGCCTGGTGGACAGCGGCGCCTCCGCGGTCCCGACGAAATTCGACCATCCGGATTTCCTGAAGCCCTTCGAGCCTCTGGTGACCACTTACGGATATCCGGAATACAACGGCATCGACCCCACGCTTTTCGTGGCGATCACTTTCCTCATTCTCTTCGGCATGATGTTCGGCGACGTGGGCCAGGGCTTTATTTTCGTGCTGCTGGGCCTCTTCATGGGCTTCAGCAAGAAGATGAGGCTCCTCAAAGACACCGGCCGCCTCTTCCTTTGCGTGGGCGTATCCGCCATGTTCTTCGGGTTCATGTACGGCTCGGTCTTCGGCAACGAGGAGCTTATTCCCGCCCTCTGGCTGCATCCCGCGGAGGATTCCATCAAACTTATCGGCAGCGCCATCTTCACCGGCACCCTGGTTCTGACCCTGGGCATTCTGCTGAACGTCTGGCAGGCCATCATCAGGAAGAACTGGCGGGAGGCCCTCTTCGGACAGTGGGGCCTTCTGAGCAGCATCTTCTACTGGACGGCCATCGGGCTCTTCTATTTCCTGGTGGTCAGGAAGGGCGAGCTTTCCATAAAGTGGGCGGTGGTGATGCTCATCGCCCCCATCGCGGCGGTCCTCATAGGCGACATAGTCTGGGGCCTGGTGGCCAGGAGAAAGGCCATAAAAGAGGCGCTGGAAGCCAACAAGCACGCCGAGACGGAAGAGGAGGAAGGCTTGGGCGAGCAGCTCTTCAAGCCCGTGGAGATCATTCTCAGCCTGATGACCAACACCATCTCCTTCATGCGTGTGGGCGCCTTCGGCATGAACCACGCCGTCATGATGAGCGTGGTCTACATCCTGGCGGGGGTGGGCGGCGGCTGGAGCGGCGCCAACGCCAACGGCGCCTCCCGGGTGTCCTACATACTTTCCATCATCGTCGGAAACCTTTTCGTCATGCTCCTGGAGGGTCTTATCGTTTTCATCCAGTGCCTCCGTCTGGAATACTACGAGTTCTTCTCGAAGTTCTTCGGCGGCTCCGGCGTGAAGTACGACCCCCTGAGGGTGGACGACATTTAGCGTCAATAAACAACAATCAAATAAAAATCTAAGGAGTTATCATGAAAAGATCATTCACTAAGAGTTTCGCGCTTCTGGCCGCGATCATCGCGGTGTTCGTCATGCCCATGGCCATCCCGGTGAACGCCCAGGCCGAGGAAACGGCCGCCGTGCAGGCTTCCGCTCCCGCCCAGGAAAGCAACACCATGAGATTCTGGGCCGCCACCGCCGCGGTGGGCCTCGGTTCCCTGGCCGGCGGCATGGCCGTCGCCATCGTCGGTTCCGCCGCTCTCGGCGCGGTCTCCGAACGCCCCGAACTGATGGGCCGCTCCCTGATCTTCCTGGGCCTGGCGGAAGGCATCTGCCTTTACGGGACCATCATCGCTTTCATGATCCTTTTCAAATAAGCAAGCATCGTGAAAATCAAGATAGTCGGTGACATTATTACCGTGCGCGGTTTCGGTTTCGCCGGGATCGACGGCGTGGTGGTCAAGAACGCCCAGGAGGCGAAGGAGGCCATCCGCCAGATGCTCACGGACGAGGACGTGGGGCTCATACTGGTGGCCCAGGGGATCGCGAATCTTCTGGGCGGCGAGTTCGACGCCTACCGTTTCCGCAAGCATCTGCCGCTCATATTGAGCGTGGAGGACAGCACGGGCGAGCAGGCCGCGGAGGACATCATGGCGGTCGTGCAGAAGTCGCTAGGCTTAAAACTCTAGAAAAATTATGGAAAAGATTTTTTCGGAGATATTGGAGAACGCGCGGAAGGAGGCGGAGAACGCCGTGAGGGTGGCCTCGAAGGTCGCCCAAAGGGAGGTCGAGTACGCCCAAAAGGACGCCGAGGCGCTTTACGAGCGCTACAAAAGCGAGAACGCCTCTGAGCTTCAGGCCGTCCGCGAACGGATCTCCGTCACCAGCGAAAGGGAAAACAAGAAGCAGGAGCTTTCCCAGCGCCAGCGCATCGTGAAGGAGACCATCGAGGCCGCGCTGGAGATCTTCAGGAAAGAAGGGCGCTCCGGAAAGTTCGGGGAGCTTTACAGGCAGTGGCTCGCGAAAAAGCTCGCGGAAGCCTCCGCCTGCTTCAAGGAGGAAGTGGTCCTGACCTGCGCCAAGGAGGACAGGGAGCCCCTTTCCTCGCTTTGGAAGGAGGACAGGAAGCTTATCTTCTCCCTGGGCGACATGGCCGGCGGGTTCGTCATGAGCGACGTGGACCAGAGGATCTCGGTGGACTGCACCATGGAGGCCGTCGTCAGGAACAACGAGGAAAAATGGCGTGATCTTATCATGCAGTCTTTTGAAAGGTAATTGAAATGGAAAACAGCGCAAAGAGAGAAGGGATAGTCTATCGCGTGAACGGCCCGGCGGTCACCGCCGCCGAAACGGCCGACCTGAGCATGGGGGAACAGGTCCTGGTGGGGGAGATGAACCTCCCCGGCGAGATCATCCGCCAGGAGGGCGACCAGAGCACCATCCAGATGTACGAGGACACCACGGACATCAGGCCCGGCGACGTGGTCAAGGGACTTGGCAGCGCCCTGAGCGTTGACCTGGGCCCCGGCCTGCTGGGCAGCTTTTACGACGGCATCCAGAGACCTTTGGACCGCATCTATGACAAGAGCGGCACCTTCATCAGCCGCGGCATCTCGGTGCCCAAGCTGAACGAGGAGAAAAAGTGGCGCTTCAAGCCCTGCGTGAAGGTCGGCGACGAGCTCAAGGGCGGCGACATCATCGGCACGGTAGAGGAGAGCCGCCTCATAGTCCACAAGATCATGGTGCCGCCCGACAGATCCGGCAAGCTTGCGAAACTGGCCCCCGAGGGCGACTACACCGTGACCGAGGAGATCGGCTGCCTCGAGGACGGCACGGTCCTGAAACTGGCCCAGAGATGGCCCGTGAGAAAGCCCAGGCCCGTGGGCGGGCGCCTGGAACCCAACATCCCGCTGTTCACCGGACAGCGCGTCATCGACTTCTTCTTCACCATCGCCAGGGGCGGCGCGGCCGCCATCCCCGGCGGTTTCGGCACCGGCAAGACCGTCACCCAGCACCAGCTGGCCAAATGGTGCGACGCCAACGTCATCGTTTACATCGGCTGCGGCGAGCGCGGCAACGAGCTGACCGACGTTATGATGGAGTTCCCCGAACTGAAGGACCCGCGCAAC
>DBWD01000026.1:1499-2839 GCA_002308555.1 bacterium UBP3_UBA1247 | reverse complement strand
CTTTCCAGGGAAGCCCTCTGGGAAGCCAAGCACTTCATGATGGCCCCGGAAAACCTCTTCTCCCCGGCCTCCGGCAAACCTATGATGATGCCGACCCAGGATATCGTTCTGGGCATCTACTACCTGACCCATGATCCCTGGCTGAAGGAACACGAGAAATCCGCCACGGGCGTCATGACCCCGCAGGAAGTGCACAGAGCCTACGACAACAAAGTCATCAGCCTGCATCACAAGATCAAGGTCGTGCTGGCTCCCAACTGGAAGAATCCCGGCCAACCCGCTCCGGAAGGCAAAGTCGAGGAGACAGTCGAGACTACCGCCGGCCGCATCTTCTTCAACGAGCTGCTGCCCGCGGAACTGAACTATTACAACAAGACCATCGACAAGAAGGGACTGGCCAAGCTCATCGGCGACTGCTTCGACGCCGTGGGCGCCGCCGGCACCGTGGAGACCCTGGACCGCGTCAAGAAAGCGGGCTTCCATGAATCCACCAGGGCTGGCATCTCCATTTCCACTTCCGACATGATGGTGCCCGACAGCCGCAAGAAAGTCTTGGAAGAGACCCAGAAGGCCGTCGACAAGATCACCAAGCAGCACAACGCCGGCGCCATTTCCGAAAAGGAGCGCTACAACAGCGTCGTGGACGCTTGGACCACCGCCACCAACACCATTTCCGAAGATCTCTACGCCAAGCTGCAGAGCAAGGCGGAAGAGCTCCGCGAACTGAATCCGCTGCACATGATGGTGGATTCCGGCGCCCGCGGCTCCCGCGACCAGATCAAACAGCTGGCCGGCATGCGCGGCTTGATGGCGAACCCCTCCGGCGAAATCATCGAGACGCCCATTAGGTCCAACTTCAAGCAGGGCCTCTCCATGCTGGAATACTTCATTTCCTCCCACGGCGCCCGCAAGGGTCTGGCCGACACCGCTCTTAAGACCGCGGACGCCGGCTACCTGACCAGACGTCTGGTGGACGTGGCCCACGACATCATCATCACCTGCGACGACTGCAAGACGCCCAGCGGCATCAAGGTCGCGGCCATCAAGGAAGGCAACAAGACCGTTGTCAACCTGTCCGACCGCATCAAAGGCCGCACCGCCCTCTACGACATCTACCGTCCCGGTTCCAAAGAGATAATGGTCAAGGCCGGCGAGCTCATCATGCCGAAGGATGCCAAGAAGATCGAGGAAGCGGGCATCGAGGAAGTCACCATCCGCTCCGTCCTGACTTGCGAAGCGCACTACGGCGTCTGCGCCAAGTGCTACGGCATGGACCTCTCCAAGTACGAGATGGTCAAGGAAGGCACCCCCGTGGGCATCATCGCGGCCCAGTCCATCGG
>DBWD01000026.1:337-1490 GCA_002308555.1 bacterium UBP3_UBA1247 | reverse complement strand
CCTTCCACATCGGCGGCACCGCCAACAAGGAAGCCATCAAGACTTCCCACGCGGCCGACAAAGCCGGCAGGGTCGTCCTGGACAACGTGCACAGCGTGCAGTCCGAGGACGGCGTGCGCGTCCTTAACAAATACGGCAAAATCCTCATCAAGGATGACAAGACGGGAGACCTTCTCCTTTCCTACGACCTGGAGATCGGTTCCCTGCTGCAGGTGAAAGACGGCCAGCTCGTCAAGAAAGGCGCGGTCCTGGCCGAGTGGGACCCCTACAACATCCCGATGTACACGGAAGTTTCCGGTATCGTCCGCTACAAGGACATCATCGAGGGCAAGACCCTCGACCGCCGCAGATCCGAAGGCCAGGGCAACCAGGAAGAACTGGTCATCCTTCAGACCAGGGAAGACCTCCATCCCGAGATTCAGTTCGTTGATCCCGGAACCGATGAGATCCTGGGCAGCTACCCCATTCCGGTGAACGCCATTCTGGTGGTCGAGGAAGGCCAGGAAGTCAAGACCGGCACCATGATCGCCAAGACCCCGCGTCAGGAATCCAAGACCAAGGATATTACCGGCGGTCTGCCCCGCGTGGAAGAGCTCTTCGAGGCCAGGCGTCCCAACGACGCCGCCGAGATCGCCGAGATCGACGGCGTGATCAGCTTCCCCGAAAAGAGCACCGAGCGCGGCCACCGCATCGTCAGGGTGACCTCCGAGACCACCGGCGAAGTCAGGACCCACAAAGTGCCCCTGAGCCAGCAGCTGGTCGTCAGCAAAGGCGACCGCATCAGGAAAGGCCAGCGCCTCACCGAAGGCGCCATCGAGCCCCACCAGCTCCTGGACGTCTGCGGCGTCCGCGAACTCCAGGGCTACCTGCTGGACCAGGTCAGGGAAGTTTACCGCTCCCAGGGCGTGGAAATAAACGACAAGCACATCGAAGTCATCCTGCGCCAGATGCTCCGCAAGGTCAAGATCACGGATCCCGGCGACACCGAGTTCCTGTACGACGACGAGATCGAGCGCTCCCGCTTCGAGAAAGAGAACAACCGCGTCATCAAGGAGCACAAGCGCCCCGCCAAGGGCATGCCGCTCCTGCAGGGCATCACCAAGGCCGGCCTGAGCACTTCCTCCTTCATCTCCGCGGCCTCCTTCCAGGAGAC
>DBWD01000026.1:0-307 GCA_002308555.1 bacterium UBP3_UBA1247 | reverse complement strand
AAGGAAAACATCATCATGGGTCACCTGGTGCCCTCCGGCACGGGCTTCTCCAAGGAACGCTTCGAAGGCGAGCACAAGGACGGCGGCGAGATCGATCTCGGTTACACCGCCACCAGCGAACAGGATTCCTCCTTCTTGCTCGACACCGACGACATCGAGAGCGAGGTGGTCGGTTCCGTGAACGACATTCTCGACGGCGGCTTAGGCTCCGGCAAGAGTGACGGCGGAGAAAACATCGAATAAAAACCAAACCTAAAACATAAACAAAATAAGAGGAAAAACATGCCTACTATTAACCAATTAGTAC
>DBWD01000067.1:2195-2919 GCA_002308555.1 bacterium UBP3_UBA1247 | reverse complement strand
GCGAAGAGGACGATGCGGTTGCCGTAGAAGTCTTTTTTGATCTGCTCCGCCAGGGCGTAGATCTTCTGCGTCTGCTCGGGCAGTTCGCAGGCCAGGAGAACGGAGGCCTCACGGTGGGACAGGCCTTTGAGTTCCTTGGCTTTCTCGATGATGCTGTCTATGAGCGCGGCGTTGTTCTTGTTTTCGTCGGCGTATTTGAGGGAAGCCAAAACTTCCTCGTGGTCGATGAATTCATCCGCGTGCGGTGATTTGACGTTGTACATCTTTTCCTTCTTTATATGAAATTGGGCGAATCGCCTCTTTGTGGCGGAGCGGTCAGTCCTAGTTTTTGGAGCGTGGCCCGGAAGGCTTTCAGTCCTTCCACGGCTTCTTCTCCGGTAATTCTTTTGTTGTCGTATATATTATACTTCTTTCTCACTTCTTTGGGGGAGCAGTTGAGCATGACCACGTTGGCCCCGCACATAAGCCCTTCCTCCCTTCCGTTGAGGGTCCCCAGGGCCGTGGTGGCGGGGAGGAGGACCTTGGGAAGGGTAAGGCGGAGGAGGCAGAGCATGAAGAGGGTTAGCTCGACGCTGCCGGCGCTTTCCTTGCCGAAGGGCGTGTCTTTTTGGGGGATGAAGGGGCCGATGCCGATCATCTCGGGGCGGAAAGACTGGAGGAAGACCATGTCCTCGGCCAGGCATTCCGGGGTTTGGAAGGGCGAGCCGACCATGAAGCCGCAGCC
>DBWD01000067.1:0-2074 GCA_002308555.1 bacterium UBP3_UBA1247 | reverse complement strand
TCGCCCAGGGAGAGCGTCACGGCGCAATCGGGGAATTTTTGCTTCAGTTCTTTAATGAGCGGAACCAGGAAGTCGTCCGTGAGGTAGGCGTCCTCGCCGCCCTGGAGGACGAAGGTCAGGAAGCCCGCTTCATAGCCTATGCGGCAGGATTCGATGATCTCGTCTTTGGTGAGGCGGTAGCGCTCGGCAAGTGTGTTGGAGCGCCTGAGGCCGCAGTAGTAGCAGTCGTTGGCGCAATAGGAGGAGACCTCCACGAGGGCCCTGATGTAGACCGTGTTGCCGAAAATTTCCTCTTTCTTTTTGTTGGCGGCGGCTTTGAGCCTGGCGTAAAGCGCCCCGTCCCGATAGTTCTCTATCAGGAGCCGGAACTCTTCTTTGGAAAGCACTGAGCCTTCTGTGAGTTTGTCCGCTATGTTCGTTGTTTCGTTCATCAGGGCGCTTTTTACCTAGTTTATCGATATGTATTTTATCAAATTAGCGTTTCCCTTGGGGGCTTCGGGATTGCGCTCCGGAATTTTTCTTTGATATAATTAAAAGAAATGAGAAAATCTATGAAAGACAATACCATAGCCGTAATGAACAAGACCATCGCCGTGTGCCTGGGATTTTTGACGCTCTGCGTCGTCATCTACATCCTGAAGATCGGCAAGGCGATCCTTCTGCCGCTGGTGATAGCCATCTGCCTGTGGTATCTCATAAACTCGCTACAGGCCATCATCAAAAGCGTCAGCATAAAAGGCTATTCCCTGCCTTCCTTCATCTGCTACATAATCGCCTTGTGCATTATTTCGGGCGTGGTCTGGGGCATAAGCTCCATCGTGGTCTCCAACATTTCCGCGGTGGTGAGGGACATCCCCGTGTACCAGGACAAACTGCAGCTCCTGATAGAGAAAGTTACCGAGCGCTTCCATTACACCGGGGACGCCACTTTGAAGAGCCTTATCAGGAAAATAAACTACACCAGCATGTTCTCCTCCCTGGCCTCGGCCTTGCAGGACATGACGAAGAATACTTTCCTGGTGCTGATCTATGTGATCTTCCTCTTCATGGAGCAGGCGAACTTCGGCCGCAAGATCGAGATCTTCTTCTCCTCCGTGGCTCCGGAAAGGCAGCTGGGCCGCGTCCTGGCGGAAGGCATCGGCGCCATGCGGAAATACATCGGCGTGAAGACCGTGGCCAGCCTCGTCACCGCGCTCCTGAGCTACCTGATCATGTATTGGTGCAAGCTTGACTACGCGGCCTTCTGGGCGCTTTTGATCTTCCTCTTCAACTACATCCCCTCCATCGGCTCCATCGTCGCCACGGCCATCCCCGCCGTGCTGACCCTGGTGCAGTTCGAGAACCCGCTGGTGCCCTTCATCTGCGTGGCGGGGGGCATAACCGCCATCCAGTTCCTCATCGGCAACATCCTGGAGCCCCGCTTCCTGGGGACCTCCCTTAACATAAGCCCGCTGGTGGTGCTGCTCTCCCTGGCTTTCTGGGGAGCCATCTGGGGAATCGCCGGCATGCTGCTGTGCGTGCCGATCATGTCCATCGCCATCATGCTCTTCGCCCAGTTCGACGCCACCAGGCCCATTGCCATCCTGCTTTCCGGCAACGGCCGGGTCACGGTCTTCCGGAAAGACGGCGACAGCGAGGAAAAGGAAGCCTAAGTTTTCCTTAAGCCGTTTCGGTTTGCTTTTTTATTTGGGTTTTATTATAATACCCCTCACCAATTGTGAAAAAGCCAGAATAGCTCAGTCGGTAGAGCAGCGCTTTCGTAAAGCGCAGGTCATCGGTTCAAGTCCGATTTCTGGCTCCAGCTTTTTTCAAGCGCCCGGAACGCCGCAGCGAACCGGGCGTTTTGCTTTTTTCCGACTTCCCGACCAACGAAATTGATTTTATTATTACCTTTCGGCGCGTTATTTGATACAATGTTAAAAACAGATATACTGAAACAGCTTTTCATTCGCTGCAAAGCGAAACAACTTTTAACCATATGTGTTAACATGAAAAAACTCCTAACTTTAACTGTCGCGCTGGCGCTGTCCGCGTTCGCGGCCCAGGCAGCGACCAGCCATGACATCTCCACCGG
>DBWD01000091.1:6204-7411 GCA_002308555.1 bacterium UBP3_UBA1247 | reverse complement strand
GGCGTCAACCTTCCCGGCGTGAAGCTCTCCATCTCCTCACTTACCAAGAAGGACCGGGAAGACCTGGCCTACGGCGTCAGGAAAGGCGTGGACTGGATCGCGCTCTCCTTCGTCAGGAGCGCCGCGGACATCAAGGAACTGCGCGACTTGGTCGACGAGCATTACGTCAAGCTCGAAAAGCCCGTCAATTCCCAGAAGCCCAAGCTGCTGGCCAAGATCGAGAAGCCTGAGGCGCTCTCCTGTCTTTCCGAGATCGTGGCCGCTTCCGACGGCATCATGGTGGCCAGGGGCGACCTGGGCGTGGAGATGCCCCTGTCGCTGGTCCCGGTGGCCCAGAAAGCCATCATCGCCGAAGCCAACAAAGCCGGCAAGCCCGTCATAACCGCCACTCAGATGCTGGAAAGCATGATCAGCGCGCCCATCGCCACCAGGGCGGAAGCCTGCGACGTGGCCAACGCGGTCTTCGACGGCAGCGACGCGGTCATGCTCTCCGCCGAGACCGCCATGGGCCAGTATCCCAAGGAAGCCGTCTCCTTCATGGCGCGGGTCCTGGCGGAAACGGAAGCCTCCCCGGTCTATAGGGACTGTCTCAACTCCCTCAACGACATCGAGGACGAAATGGCCCAGGCCGCCTGCTCCCTGGCGGACTGGGAAAAGACCGGCGCCCTGGTGGTCTTCACCGACACCGGCGAGACCGCCCGCCACTGCTCCGCCTGCCGCCCCCGCACGCCCATCTTCGCGCTCTGCGCCAACGAGGACGTGGCCAGGCAGCTGGTCCTCTGCCGCGGCGTGACGGCCCTGAAGGCCGAGTCCGGCCCCCAGGAAGTGCTCGTCAGGACCTCGAGGGAGATCCTCAACGCCTCCGGCTTCATGGAAGAGAACGGCCGCTTCGTGCTGCTGGCCAGGATAGGCGTCACCCCCTTCGTAGCCCTCTGCGACCTGCAAGAGAAGAAGTGAAGAGGATCGGGATCATAGACTACGGCGCGGGAAACCTCCACAGCGTCCGCAAAGCCCTCGCCTACCTGGGGGCCGAGACGGAGATACTGGAGGAAGCGCCAAAAACGATCTCTTTCAATTCCCTGGTGCTCCCGGGCGTCGGCAACTTCGGCCCCGGCATGGAGGAGCTGGAAAAAAGGGGCTTCCATCAGTTCCTCGGGGAATGGTTCCGGGAAGACCGACCCTTCCTGGGCATCTGCCTGGGCATGCA
>DBWD01000091.1:2613-6090 GCA_002308555.1 bacterium UBP3_UBA1247 | reverse complement strand
CGCACTTTTATTTCGTTCATTCATACTACTGCGTCCCCCAGGACGACGCCCATGTGGGCAGCCGGGCCTTCTACGGCCTCCGGTACTGCTCCAGCGTCAGGATCGGGAACGCCTTCGCGGTGCAGTTCCACCCGGAAAAAAGCCAAGAGAACGGGCTGGCTATGCTGCGAAATTTTCTTAACGTTTAATCAACCATTAAGCAAAGCGAAAACGTGGAATTCTTACCGGCAATCGATCTGAAGGAAGGCAAGTGCGTCCGCCTCTTGCAGGGGGACGCGGAAAAGAAGACCGTCTACAGCTCCGACCCCGTGGCCGTGGCCCAAGGCTTCAAGGAAGCCGGCGCCTCCTGGCTCCACATGGTCGACCTGGACGGCGCCTTCTCCGGCACCCGGCGCCACACCGAAACGGTCAAAGCGGTCTACGAAGCCACCGGGCTCAAGATAGAGCTGGGCGGCGGCATCAGGACCCTTTCCGACGCCGAGAACTGCCTCAAGGCCGGCGTGACGAGGATCGTCCTCGGCACCGCCGCCTGGAAAGATCCCGCCTTCATGGCGCGGGCCGTCAGGGAATTCGGCTCCGAGCGAGTCGCCGTGGGCGTAGACGCCCGGGGCGGCCTCGTCTCCATCAAAGGCTGGACTGAGACCACGGACGAAACGGTCTTCAGCCTGGCCAAAAAAGCCCAGGATTCCGGCGCAGCCACACTGATCTACACCGACATCGCCCAGGACGGCATGCTGAGCCGTCCCGACTATTCCACGCTTTCCGAGCTTCTCGAACGCTTCGACCTCAACGTCATCGCCTCCGGCGGCATCGCCAGCCTGGAGCACGTGAAGGAGCTTCTTGACTTGAAGCCCCGCGCTCCCTACGGCTGCATCTCCGGAAAAGCCATCTACGAGGAAAGACTGAGCGTGAGGGAAGCCGTGGCGCTTTGCCGCTCCAAGGAGAAAAAATGATTTTCGAAAACGCCGCCGCCGACATTGCGAGGATCTACCGCAATATCCCCGGCAACTTTCTGGTACGCTCGGTCAGGATCTTCTGCATCCCCTCCCTGCACGTGTCGCTCGTCTACCGCTACGGCCACTTCGTGCGCCGTTTCTGGCCGCCCTTCAGCTGGATCTTCCTCATTCCCTACGCGCTGATGACGATGATCATGCGCATCCTCTACAACTGCTCCCTGCCCTCCAAGGCCACCATCGGCCCCGGGATCATCCTTTTGCACACGGGGGCTATCTACATCCACCCCGCCACCAAAATAGGCGCTAACTGCGTCATAGGCGCCCAGGTGGTCATCGGGCAGTCCCGCATGGACGACACCAGAGTGCCCAGGATCGGCGACAACGTCTTCATAGGCGCGGGCGCCAAGATAATCGGCCCCATCAACGTCGGCGACAACACCATCATCGGCGCCAACGCCGTGGTGTTGAAAGACACCCCGAAATACTCCACCATGGTGGGCGCTCCCGCCAAGGCCGTCAAGATCTCCAAGTCGCCCAACAACCGCCGCCGCAACAACCGCTTCCGCCCCCGCTACGTAAGCAACGGGAAATTGGAGAAAGACAACCGCGGCAAGCCGATCACCAACGACTAAGCAAGCTTGAAAAAGATCCTGGAAATAACCACTGTCGGCATCACCGCCAGAGCCTTCCTCGTCCCCTTCTTTCAGGAACTGAAGGAGCAGGGCCTTGCGGTCACCTACGCCTCCACGCCGGACTTCGACGCCCAGGAAACGGTGAAAGCCGCCCAAGTCCCCTTCTTTCCGGTCTACATCAGCCGCTCCATTTCCCCCAGGGACTTCGTCTCCTTCTGGAAGCTCTACCGCTTCATCAGAAAAGAAAAGTTCGACGTCGTCCACACCCACACCGCCAAGGCCGGCTTCGTGGGCAGGATCGCCGCCAGCCTGGCCGGCGTTCCCTTGATCGTCCACACCGCCCACGGCCTCACGGTCCATCCGGGCCTTTCCAAATTCAAGAAAAAACTCTACCTCTTCCTGGAACGCTACGCCGCCAAGCGCACGAAAAAATTCATCTGCGTCACGAAGCTTGTCGAGGATTCTCTCGTGGAGCAAGGCATAACGGAAAGGGAAAAGTGCGTCGTCATCCCCAATTTCGCCGGACCCGCCTACGATCCTGAGAAAGTCGATCCCGCCAGAAAAGCGAAACTGAGATCCAAGCTCGGTCTCCCTCAGGGTGCTTTCCTTCTGACCTGCGCCGCCCGCCTCGTGGACGACAAAGGCCTTTCGGAATCCATCTCCGTCCTGCACGACCTGCCCAAAAACGTTTTCCTCGCCATCGCCGGCGACGGCCCCAAAAAAGACAAGCTTCAGAAACTGGCCGAGCTTCTGCAAGTCGAGGACCGCGTCCGCTTCCTGGGCTGGGTGGACACCTTCGACATGCCCGCCCTGCTTTCCCTTTCCGACGTCTTCATCTCCGCCACGAAACGCGAGGGCTTCGGCGTGGGCATCATAGAGGCCCAGGCCATGGGCCTTCCCGTCATCACCTCCAAGATCAGGCCCATAACGGACCTCCTCGCTTCCGACAGCGCCCTCTTCATCGACCCCCAAACGAAGGAATCCACCAGGGAAGGCATACTCCAGTCGGCCAAGGAACTCCTGGGGGACGAGCAAAAAAGAAAGGCGCTCTCCCAAAAGGCCAGGGAGAACGCCCAAAAATATTCTCTCGAAAACTACCGCGCCAACGTCCGCTCTTTCATTCAGCGCGAATTGCTCTGACCCGCTTATTCCCGCGTCTCGGCCTCCACTTTGCCGTCGCTTAGGGTGACGGTGAAGCGGCCGGCTTTCCTCAGGGCTTCCGTCGTCGCCAGGACCGCGCCGGCCTTGTCCTGCAGTATGGCGTAGCCTCTTTTCATGACTGACATTGGTCCCAGAGCTTCCAGTATTTCCCCGAGGCGCGCCAGCCTGTTGTCCTGGCGCTCCAAAACCAGCGAGATCTGGCTTTGAAGTTTGGAATCCAGCTCGTCGACTTCCTGCATCTTCATCTCCACGATATGGGTGGGCTGCCGCAGGGCGTAATGCTTCAGATAGGCCTTTACCTCCCCGGCCCTGTCGTCCAGGAATTCCCTGACCCCGTCGTCCAGGCGACCGCCCAGGTCCGACACGTTGTACTTCCAATCCTCCAAGGGCCGGACCACCAGTTCCGCCGCGGCGCTGGGGGTGGGCGCCCTCAGGTCCGCCACCAGGTCGGCCACGGTCCAGTCAGTCTCGTGCCCCACCGCGGAGACCACGGGGATCTTGGAGGCCGCTATGGCCCTGGCCACGCCTTCGTCGTTGAAGCACCAGAGGTCTTCCATGCTGCCGCCGCCCCGGCCCACTATGAGAACGTCAATGGGCGTGTCGGGGTGCGTTTCGTTGTAGAGGTTGCAGTTTTCTATCGCCTCGATGATGGAGGCCGGAGCGTCTTCGCCCTGGACCTTGGCCGGCGCGAAAACGAGCCTGCAGGGGAAGCGGCGGAACAAAACGTT
>DBWD01000091.1:0-2498 GCA_002308555.1 bacterium UBP3_UBA1247 | reverse complement strand
GCCGATCCCGCAGGGCTCCATATCCTTGCAGATGATCTTATATTTGCCGCTGGGAGGATAGAGGTCCAGCCTGCCCCTGACCACCACCAGAAGCCCGTTTTCCGGAGTGAACCTCAGTTTCCGGTTTTCGAACCGGAACATGGCGCAGTCGATCAGGGCGTTCTCATCCTTCAGGGAAAAGTAGTAGTGGCCGGAAGAGTGCCGTTTGAAACCGCTGATCTCCCCCACCACGAAAACTTCGCCGAAACTTTCGTCGATGAGTCTTTTCAGCTTGTCCGTCAGCTCGCTGACGGTCTGGGGCTTCCTAAGCTCGTCCTCTTCCGCCGAAACGGGAGCAGGGACTTCCTCCTCGGGGTCCTGAAAGGAAAGTTCCCCGTCCTCTTTGAAGAGGCCGGGGAACTCGCTTTGATGTGGTTTTTTCTTCGGCATAAAGCCTTTTTCAATTAACGGTCTGCATTTCGATGACCAGCTGGCCGTTGCTTCTTCTCATGGGGCTGGTCTGGGGAGCGGCCGGCGCGGCGGGCTGCTGCGGAGCGGCGGGAGCCGCGGGCTCAGTCTGCTGGGGAGCGGTCACCTTGACTTCCATTACCTCCTGAGGCTGGGCGGTGACGGTCACCTTGTTCTCGATACTGAAGCTGGGCTGGCTGGGCTGGGTGGTCTGAATGGGCTGGGCGGGCGTGGCGGGGATCTCTTTCTCCACCACGACTTCCTTCTCCTGGATCTGGACGAAGCCGTCGCCGTTGAGATTGTCGAGCTCCATCTGGGCGGCGGACAAGGCTTCCGCCTTCTCCTGGGCTTCCCTGGCCGCGGCCTTGGCGGCTCTGGCGGAGGCTACCGCGGCGTCCTGGGCTTCCTGGGCGGCTTTCCTGGCCGCTTCCACTCTGGCCCTGGCGGCCGCGCGGCCGTCAACTTCGGTCTCCTTGACCTCGGCCTGGAATTTTTCCTCTTCCAGTTCCTTTTCCACTTCCTTCTCTATGGCCGCGGCTTCCTTTTCCGCGGCGTCGAAAGCTTCCTCGTCGCCGAAGGCCTCTTCTTTCTGCTTGGCCTTGGCCTTGGCTTTGGCTTTCCTTTCGCTGGCGGCGAATTCTTCCTGGGCCTTCAGCTGGGCTTCCCTCTGGCGGGCGGCCGCGGCGGCGGTCCTGAAGGAGGCCACGGCCTCGTCCACCACCTCGGCCTTAAGTTCCGCGGCGGAAGTGGCCAGGGCGGCGAAGTCCAGGGAATAGATGTTCTCGCCGTCGCAGACCAGATACCCGAAGTGGGTGATGTCCGCGGTCATGAAGTCGTTTTCCGTGCCGCTCTCACGCTTTTTCCAAGCAAAGAAGACGGCCGGTTCGCCGGAGATCTCCATCAGTCTGGGCTCTCCCAGGATGCCCTTGCGGTTTTCCAGGCTTTCCTTCAGGTTGGCGATGACTTCGGTCTTTTCCATATCCTTGAAAGATTTGCGGGAATCCAGACGGAACTGCGACCTGTAGCCGTTCTCCGCCGGAGCCATGGCCAGCGCGGCGTTGGGCATGGTGTCGTCGCCGGGGACAACGTCCCAGTTGGAGGGCAGGATCATGGAGCTGCCGTCCTGGAAATTGACGGTCCTCTGGGTGGGAGCCGACGAGCAGGCGGCCAGGAGCAGGGCCGCTACGCTGAGAACAAAAAGATTTTTCATAAACGTTCGCCTTTAATGGTTGATTATCAATGCTCTTTTATTTTACCAAAAACGCAACCAAAATTTTGCCGCGGACAAACGTTTAAGCCCCTGGCCGCGGTATCCTGGCGGTTTTACGATAATTTCCCAAGGTTTTGTTAAAATATGTAGAACCGTTTATCTTTCAAATCAACACCATATTACCCCGCCAATCCCGGAGATAAAAAATGTCCTATCTTGAACTGCAAAGCGTGAAACGCCGGCTGCACGGCTTTCTTCCCAGAATTTTAACCAGAAGCGTCAAGGCCAAAAAGGAAGTGACGGAAGTAACTATCGCGCCTTGCGGCTACAAGGAAAGCAACACTCCCCCGCCGGAAAGCGAGTTCGCTCCCTATGAGCAGGATTCCGTCTGGGCTAAGACAAGGGAAAAGCACTGCTGGTTCCGCGTCAAATTCAACGTCCCGAAAGAATGGGGCAAGGAAGACCTTTATCTCAACATCAAGCCCGAACGGGGCTGCGCCTGCCTGACCACCCAGTACACCGCCATCAAAGACGGCACGGCCATCCAGGGCATGGACAGCAACCACACCAGAGTCAGAATCGAAGCTAGCGACAAGGAACTTTATCTCTACGCCTATTCCGGCTGCCCAATAGACCACATCGTCTCCTTCGCCTGCGAACTGCAGCTCATTGATCCGGAAGTCGAAGCGCTCTATTACGACCTGAAGATTCTGGAAAACGTTTTGAAATTCGCGGATGAGGAAAGCCTCCTGGTCGCCCAGGCCAAGGACGCCGTCAACGGCGTTATCAATAGACTGGACACAAGAGATTTCGAGAGCCCGGACTTTTCCAAGACCGTCTC
>DBWD01000008.1:517-2582 GCA_002308555.1 bacterium UBP3_UBA1247 | reverse complement strand
ATCATCGTTGCCATCAACAAAATGGACCTGCCCGGAGCCGATCCTGACCGCGTCATCAGGCAGCTTTCCGAAAACAACATCTTGGTTGAGGAATGGGGCGGTCAGACGCAGTGCGTGAGAGTTTCCGCCCATACCAAGCAGGGTCTCGACGACCTGCTCGACCGCATCGCCCTGCAGGCGGAAATGATGCAGCTTAAAGCCCGGGCCGAAGGCCCCGCCGAAGGCGTGGTCCTGGAAGCCGAGCTCAATCCCGGACGCGGCACCAGCGTCACGCTGCTTGTCCAGAAAGGCAGGCTGAAAGTCGGCGACCCCATAGTCTGCGGCAGCTGCTATTGCAAAGCCCGCGCCATGAAAAATTACCGCGGCGAGAACCTGAAGGAAGCCGGCCCCAGCCAGCCCGTTCAGATCCTGGGCTTCACGGAAGTCCCGCAGCCCGGCGCCAAATTCAAAGTGGCCGCCAGCGAGAAACTGGCGAAAGAGCTGACGGAAAAACGCGCCGAGGAGGAACGCCTCAGGAACCAGAACGAGAACGGCGCCACTTCGCTGGAATACTTCTATCAGAACATGAAGAAGAACAAAAACGCCAACGAGCTGGCCATCATCGTCAAAGGCGACACCATGGGCACCACCGAGGCGGTCCGCTCCGCCCTGGAGAAGCTCACCACGGAAGAGGCGAAAGTCACCATCATCCACAGCGGCGCCGGCGACGTCACGGAAAGCGACGTCAACCTGGCCTTCGCCAGCAACGGCGTCATCATCGCCTTCAAGACCAACGTTCCCGAATCCTCCCGCGCCGCGGCCAAATCCAAGGGCGTGGAGATCAGGCAGTACGACGTCATCTACCATGCCACCGAGCAGATCCAGAAAGCCCTCCTTGGTCTTCTTGAGCCCACCTTCCACGAGGAAGAGACCGGCATCGCCGAAGTCAGGATGCTCATCAAGATCCCGGGCGGCATAGTCGCCGGCTCCCACGTGGTGAGCGGCGAGATCCACCGCAGCGACAAGGTGAGAGTCATGCGCGGCAAGGAAGTTCTCTTCGACGGCGATATCATGGCCCTGAAGCACTTCAAGGACGACGTCAAGGAGATCCGCTCCGGCTACGACTGCGGCATTTCCCTTAACGGCTTCAACGATTTCGCGGAAGGCGACAAGCTTCACGCTTACAAAATGGTCCAGGACGGGCTGATCGACTAGTATGGCTGTCCAGAGAACCCTAAAGATAAACGAGCTCCTCAAAAGAGCCATGTCGGAGATCATCCAGGACCGCTACCGCGACAGGAAAGCGCCCTGGATGACCATCTCCCGCGCCGAGACCAGCAGGGACCTCAGGTTCTGCAAGATCTACCTCACGGTCCTGGGCGACGAGCGTAAGGAAAAGGAGGCCCTCTCCAAACTAAAAGAGGACACTCCCAGGATCCGTTTCCTTCTCGGCCACAAGGTCGACCTCAGGATCGTTCCCAATCTGGAATTCGCCATCGACGAGGACCTCAAGGAAGCCCTGAAAGTCGACGCCCTCATCGAGAAGAACGGTCCCATCCCGCCGCCTCCGGAAGAGGAGGAATAAGATGAAAATCGGTGTGGATAAAGCGGCTGAGCTTATAAGATCAGCCAACGCAATTCTCCTAGTCGGCCACACCGATCCCGACGGCGACTGCCTCGGATCACTTTACGCTCTCACAAAAGCCCTCAAAGGCGCCGGCAAAAACGCCCTGGCCGTCATAAAAAAGCCCCTTCCCGCCAAGCACCGCTATTTCGCGGACCTTCTCGCGCCCGAAACGAAGATTCCCGAAAAGGCCGATCTCGTAATAGTTCTCGACACCGCGCGGACGGCCCGCCAGGACTTCGCTTCCGAGGAACTTCCCGAAGCCCCCACGCTCTGCATAGACCATCATCTGGGGGATCACGAGGAATACGGCAATGCCTTCTATGACGAGAAGTGCGCCGCCTGCGCCATACTCGTCTACCGCGTCATACGCGCGCTCGGGATCGAAATAGACCAAAAGATTGCCGACGCCCTGTACACCGGCATAGTGACGGACACCAATTCCTTCACCAACCAGAACAC
>DBWD01000008.1:204-473 GCA_002308555.1 bacterium UBP3_UBA1247 | reverse complement strand
GGAAAGATCGCAGCCTTCGTTTACGGCTCCCTAACCCCCAACGATCTTGCGGCGCTTTCCAAATCCCTAGCCAGCCTTGAGCTTTACCACAACGACACGGTGGCCCTCCTCACGCTGAAAAAGGAATGGACCGGAGGCCGGG
The DNA here is from genome assembly GCA_002308555.1 of bacterium UBP3_UBA1247. The sequence continues at coordinate 331 of DBWD01000008.1, read as the reverse complement.
ACGTCGACACCGAACTTTTCGTCAATTACGCCCGCAACCTCATAACGACAGAGCTTGCCGTCATGATCATCGAGACCGACACGGGCGTCAGGATCAACCTTAGATCCAAAGGCAATTTCGACGCCAG
>DBWD01000008.1:0-196 GCA_002308555.1 bacterium UBP3_UBA1247 | reverse complement strand
GGCGGCGGGGGACACAAGGCCGCCGCCGGCATCAGAATGAAAGCCACCGTCGAGGAAGCGAAGGCCGCTCTCTTAAAAGTTATTTCCGAAAAGATATGATCGCGAAAGACCTTATAATAGTGGGCGCCGGCCCCGCCGGCCTGACCGCGGCCATCTACGCCGCCACTTCCGGAACGGATCTGCTGGTCATTTCCGG
>DBWD01000145.1:4191-8188 GCA_002308555.1 bacterium UBP3_UBA1247 | reverse complement strand
TCTACACCACAAAATAATGGATCCTGCCCTACAACACTTTCTGGACCACCTGCATTCAGTCGACCTCTCCAATTTCGCCGAGGCCGTCGCCACCAACAATTTCGAACTCGTATCCCTCGCGCTGAAAGAGGTTCACAAACCTATCGAGGAGATCTTCCACTCTCCCGAGCCGTACATCCTGTTCGGAATGTTCATCATCATGTTCATTGCCTGCGTTTACGCGACCACTGCCAGCACCGCGGCCAACCACCTTACCGTAAAGGATCTCATAGAGGACGAAAAGGTGGACACCAACTTCATCAACGAGTGGCTGAAATACGCCGACAGGATCAGGATCTCGCTCTACCTTCTCCAGGCCGTCGCCCTGATCTACATGACGAGCGTCATCAACTGGTTCTTCGAGAACTGCGTCATAAGATCCTGGGTCTTCGAGCTCCTGGTGACCTTAGCTCTCCTCGCCTTTATCCTTGTCTTCGCCTCCTTAGTGCCGTGGTTCGTGGGCGTGCGCCTCAAAAAAGTTCTTCCCATAAAACACTTCGGCTTCCTGAAATTCGTCTCCAACCTCATGCGCCCCGTCAACGGCTTCTGCCTGTTCCTGACCAAGAAGGTCGTCAAGGGCGCCGGCTACGACATCAGTCAGGACGAGGTCCTCGCCGGGCGTAGCGAAGTGGAAGAGCTGATGAAGGACGAGAGCGAGAAAAAGATCGACGAGAACGAGCATGAGATGCTGCATTCCGTCTTCGCTTTCGGCGACACCATAGCCAGGGAGGTCATGACTCCCCGCCCGGTCGTCTGCGCCATCGAGGACACCATGCCGACCGACGAAGCCCTTAAAAAGGCCATATCCGGCGGACACATGCGCATTCCCGTCTACACCGGTACCATCGACAACATAAAAGGCGTACTGTACATCAAAGACATTCTGGACAGTTGGAGCGAAGGCTCTGAAATGCCCAACCTTTCCAGCGTCCTGCGCAAACCCTATTTCATTCCTGAAACGAAACGCGTGGCCGAGCTTCTCATGGAGATGCGCAAGACCAACACCCAGATCGCCATCGTGGTCGACGAATACGGCGGCATGGCCGGCATCGTCACGGCGACCGACATCATCTCTGAGATCGTAGGCGAAATGCCCGAGGAAAACAAGGACGCCGGCTCCCCCGAAATAGTGAAGCTTGACGACACGACCTACGAAATGGCCGGCACCGTCCTGGTGGACGACCTGAACGACATGCTTGACCTTGACCTGCCGGACGACGAGAGCTTCGACTCCATCGGCGGCTACGCTCTCTATAAGCTCGGTCATCTGCCCGTGGAGGGCGAGGAGATCAAGATCCCGGCCGGAAGCATAAAGATCGTCAAGATCGCCAACAACCGCATTGAAAAGCTCCAACTGAAACTCACGGAGAAAGCATGAGCGAAAGACCGATCGTAGCTCTCATTTACGATTTCGACAAAACTCTTTGCACAAAAGACATGCAGGAGTACGCCTTCATACCCAGCCTGGGCATGGACGCCAGGACCTTCTGGAAGGAAGTCAACGACTTCGCCAGCGAAAGGCAGATGGACCCCATTCTGGCCTACATGTTCATGATGACCAAAATGGCCAGGGGCAAAGTGCTGCTGACCAGGGAAGTCCTCAGGAACCAGGGCCGGACCGTGGAGTTCATGCCCGGCATTCCCGAATGGTTCCCGAAGATCAGGCAATTCGGCGACGAGACAGGCGTGACCATCGAGCATTACATCGTCTCCTCCGGCCTCACCCAGATCATTCTTGGCACGGGCATCTCCAAAGAGTTCGCCGGCATCTACGCCAGCGAGTTCCTCTACGACGACACGGGGATACCGATCTGGCCCGCCCTGGCTTTGAACTACACTTCAAAGACCCAATTCATTTTCCGCATCAACAAAGGCATCAGGGACATCACGGAAGCCAACGCTTTGAACCGCTTCACACCCCAGAACAAGCGGCGCATCCCCTACCGGAACATGATCTACATCGGAGACGGCTTGACCGACGTCCCCTGCATGAAACTGGTGAAACTGAACGGCGGGCGCTCCATCGGCGTCTACCAGGGCGACGACGACTCCCAGGTCAGGGACCTCATCCGCCACGACCGCGTCAACTACATCACCAGGGCGGACTACAGTTTCGAGAAGGAGCTGGCCAGCATCGTCAGGAAGCTCATCGTGAACATCAAGCTGGAGACGGAGCTTCTGGACATAACCGCCTCGCACCACAATCTCGCGCAGGCCTCCGCGGAAGGAGAAAGCTCACTTTGACAGGCGCTAACTAGCGGAAACCTGTTTGGATTTGCTATAATCAATTAAAAATAGAAAGGTTCTGTATGCTTTGTCCGAAATGTCATCATCCCGAAAGTAAGGTCATAGACTCCCGCACCGCCCACAACGACAACGCCATCCGGCGCCGCCGGGAGTGCCTGTCCTGCGGATACCGCTTCACCACCTACGAAACGGTGGAGTCCCCCCTGATGGTCGTCAAGAAAGACGGCTCCCGGGAAGATTTCGACAAGGAAAAGATCCTCTTCGGCCTCAGGCAGGCCTGCCGCAAACGCCCCGTCAGCGTCGGCCAGTTCGACGACATCGTCCAGGCCGTCATAAACAAGGCGGAGCACGAGCATCTCCGGGAGATCTCCACCTCCGAGGTCGGCCGCATCGTCATGGAGAAGCTGAAAGCCATCGACCAGGTGGCCTACGTGCGCTTCGCCTCCGTCTACCTGCAGTTCCAGGCTGTCGGCGACTTTGAGGACGCCGTTAACAACGTCAGGGAAAACCAGTAGAAAATGCTTCCCACGCATGTCAGAAAACGCGACGGCCGGCTGGTGACCTTCGACATCGGCAAACTTAAGCGCAGCATCCAGGCGGCGCTCAAGGCGGCCGAAGTTCCCGGCGCGGAATACGCCGAGGACGCCGCCTTCGCCATCGCCATGCATCTCGGGAAAGCCTTTCCCCAGCAGCCTCCCCAGACTAGCGACGTGGCCGTGACCGTGGCCCGGGCGCTGGAAAAAAGCTACGGGCCCAGGGCCAGCGCCGTCTACCTCGACTACCGGGTGGCCAGGGACGAGCAGCGGGCCAAATGCACCGTCATCAAGCCCCGGCAGATCTCCCTTTTCGACGCGGACGCCACCATCAGCGTCATGAGCGGCGGCGAGCAGAACGCCCGCCCCTGGAACCGCGCCTTCATAGTGAGAGCCCTGGAGCAGGAGGCGCACATCAAGCACGCCGCCGCGGAAACGATCGCCCAGGAAGTCGAGGAGCGGATCTTGTCCTCGGGCCTTTCGGTGGTCACCACCACGCTCATCCGGGCCGTGGTCGATTCCGAGCTTCTGGCCAAGGGCTACACCAACTCCCTCAGGCAGCGCTCCTCCGTGACCGTCCCCTACGAGGAGCTTCAGCGGGGTTTGAACGAGCCGGAAGACCTGGTCCTCCATCTCGGCACCCGCGTCTCCGCGCCCTACTCCCTTTCCCACATCTATTCCGAGGACGTGGCCATGGCCCACCGCCAGGGCCTCATCGGCATAGGCGGACTGGACCATCCCTACGGCCGCTTCTTCGAGCGCCTGGAAATCAGCGGCGAAGGCGGCGCCTCGCAATTCCGCCGGCGTTTCCTGGCGGAATTGAAAAAAATGGAATCCCGCCTCTGCCGCTCGCTTGTCTGCGTTTTCCAGAACGATTTTCTCAAGCGCCAGCCCAGGGAACGCCTGGCGGAGATCAGGGACGTGGCCTCCTCCTTCAAGGGCGGCGTCTTCCTTGATTTCCCGCTTTCCTCCGCGGAAGACCTTTCCGCGCTGCTCATGGACGGCGAAAGTTATCCCAATCTGGTCTGGCAGTTCCGGGGCGACGCCCCCGAGCCGGAGAAGGCCGCCCGCAAATTTTTGGAATTCTCCCTGAGGGGCCACAACGTCCTCTGGACCAAAACCGAGAACACGCCGGTTTCCCAGCTGGTGGCGGTCAACCTTCCCAGGATCGTCTACAA
>DBWD01000145.1:0-4142 GCA_002308555.1 bacterium UBP3_UBA1247 | reverse complement strand
GCCTCTACGCCCAGGCCAACGGGCAGCTGCGCCTTTCCGACACCCCCGGCGTGGAACTCATCGGCGTCAGGGAAGCCGTCTCCGCCTTTTGCGGCCAGGACGACCCGGAAGAACAGTACAGGACGGCGGAAACGATACTGGGCGCCTCCCGGGAAATACTGCACAAACTTTCCGAAGCCTATTATTTCGACATCCAGCTGGTCTCCGGCTACGCCCGGGATTTCGGCCAGCGCTTCTCCATTATCGACGAAAGACTCTTCCCGGAGATCTTCGGATTCCTGCCCTTCAGGGACTCCGACGCCGAAGCCATCCGCCACAGCATCCCGCCCTACCGGCTGCTGGAAACCTTCCCCGGGGACGACCAGAACGAGATCCGCCGCTGGCTGAACGTTCTCAACGCCAATTGCGACAGCGGCTTCTTCCCTGTCTCCAACGTCGGGCAAGACCTGCTGGAAGACCTGTTCGGGCAGTCCTTTGGCGTCCTGGTCAACGGCCAGCGCGTCCAGGACCAGTTCGGGGAAAGGTATCCGGAAAACCGCGGGCAAACTTCCCTTTTCTAAATGGAACCCCGACTTTTCGCCATCATTCCCGCGGCCGGCAGCGCTTCCCGCATGGGCTTCGACAAGCTCCTCACGCCGCTTGCCGGCGCGAGCGTTCTGAACCGCGTCCTGGCAGCCCTCGCGCCCTTCCCCTTCGAGAAGATCGTGCTGGCCTGCCCGCCGGAAAAGCTCGAGGCTTACCGCGCCGCCGCCGGCTTCCCGGTCGAGACCGTGGCGGGCGGAAAATGCCGGGCGGAGTCCGTCTTCAACGCCCTTAGGGCCATCGACGCTCCCGACGCCGACCGCGCCCCAGCCGTCGCGCTGGTCCACGACTGCGCCCGCCCCTTCGTTTCCAAAAAGACCATTGAGGAGACCATCCGAGCCGCCCTCGCTTTCGGCGCGGCCGTCGCCGCCAAACCCTGCGTCGCCACGGTGAAAGAATCCGACGGCCAAGGCTTCGTCGCGGCCACGCCGGACAGAAGCAGGCTATTCCTGGCCTCCACCCCCCAGTGCTTCAGCCTTGATATTTTGAAAAAAGCCTACGAAAACATCGCGGAGGAAAAGGACTGGGGCAAATACACCGACGAGGCCATGCTGGCGGAAAAGCTCGGCCAAAGGGTGAAACTCATCCCCGACTCCCCCGCGAACATCAAGCTAACCACCAAAGAAGACTGGGACTACGCCTCCTGGCTCATAGAGAAAAATGCTGGACGTCCGGAATAGCGAGCAAAAAGTCAGGACCGCCGTGGTGGTCCTGAACTGGCAGGGCGAGAAGCTCATCAGGGACTGCCTGGACGCCCTGCGCGCCCAGGAATACAAGGACTTCCTGACGGTGGTGGCGGACAACGCCTCCACGGACGCCTCCGTGGAGATCATAAGAAAAGATTATCCCGACGTCCTGCTTCTGGCCTTCGGGGAAAACTACGGCTTCGCCAGGGGCAACAACGAGGCGGTGGAGATAATACTGGAAAAATATCCCGAGCTGGAATACGTCGTCCTCCTGAACAACGACACCAAGGCGGAGCCCCAATGGCTCGCCGAACTCGTCAAAGCCGCGGAGGAAGATCCCAGGCTGGGCTCCGTGGCCTCCCAGCTGCTTTGCTGGGACGGCGAAAACGAACCTAAGGTCATCGATTCCGCCGGCGACATGTTCTACAAGCACGGCGTGGCCGGCAAACGCGGCCACGGAAAACCAAGGGACACCTACAAGGACGACAAGGACGTCTTCGGCGCCTGCGCCGGCGCGGCCCTCTACCGCGTGGAGGCCCTGAAGGAGACCGGCCTCCTGGACCCCGACTTCTTCGCCTACAACGAGGACGTGGACCTGGCCTTCAGGCTCAGGCTGAGGGGCTGGGGCTGCCGCTTCGCCTACAAAGCCGCCGTCTGGCACCGCGTGGGCTTCTCCACCAAGAAGTATTCCGACAACGCCCTCTACTGGGCCAAGCGCAACAGTCTCTGGGTAGTCTGGAAAGACTTCCCCACTCCGCTGCTTTGGCGCTACGGCATAGGCATTTTCCTTTACGCTTTCCTAAGCGACCTGCTGTGGACCTTCAGGGGCCGCCTTAAACCCATCTGGAAGGGCCGCAGAGACGCCTTCAGGGCCAAGGCCAGGCTCAGAGCCCAGCGCAAAGAGATACAGGCTAATTGCGCCGTAAGCGTTGACGAGCTCACCAGACTCATGATCCTTAAGACGCCCTGGATGGAGTCAATACTCCGCAATTTGAAAGATCCCAGGGCCAAATGAGCCTTGACTTACAGAAACCCTTTTAATATAATCTACTCTACCATTCTGAAAATGGTAACAAGAAAAAAGCACGGGCCGTTAGCTCAGTTTGGTAGAGCATCTGACTTTTAATTAGAGGGTCGCAGGTTCGAGTCCCGCACGGCTCACTTTTTTCTCAGAACATAAATATTAAGTCTCCATCGTCTAGTCCGGCCTAGGACACCGGGTTTTCATCCCGACAACAGGAGTTCGAATCTCCTTGGAGACGCCAAAATTAAAAGCGCGCCAAAAGGCGCGCTTTTTTCATATCCTCAGCGAGGGAAAAAGGGCGTCGACCGCCCGCTGGAAATCATCCGGCAAAGGAGCGGTGAATTCCATTTCTTTTTCGGTTATCGGGTGGCGGCAAACGAAAGACATCGCGTGGAGAAGATGAGTCTCGATTCGCGCGCCGCAGATGTTCGCTTCCTTTTCCCGGCCGTAGAGTTTGTCGGCGACGACGGGATGTCCGATGGCGGACATATGCACCCTGATCTGGTGGGTGCGGCCGGTCTTGATATGAACGTCGACCAGAGAAAGTCCGTCCTGAAAGCCTTCGACGCAGGGCGCGCTGGCCTTGACTTCGTAAAGGGAAAGCGAGGGCAGGCCGTCGGATCTGACAATCTGTTTCAGCCTAATGTGGGAATATTTGTTGTCGCCGAGGGGAAGCGCGATTTCGCCCGACCTTTGGGAAAAGACGCCGTGAGTTAAGGTGCGGTAAGTTTTGGCGACCTCCCTTTTCTCGATCTGGCAGGCCAGGTGCGTTCTGTATTTTTCGCTCTTGGCGAGGATCAGAACGCCCGAGGTGTCCTTGTCAAGGCGGTGGATGAGCGTCGGCCTGTAAGCGCAGTCCTTGTATTGGGCGTGCACGGCGTTGAGGATGGTGTCGTAAAGGTGAACGCCCGTGGGATGGACGATGGTGCCGGGCTTCTTGTTAAGGACAAGGATGGCTTCGTCCTCGTATATCTTGTCGAGTTCGATCTTGGCCTCGTAATGCTCCTGCTGGTATTGGGAGATGTCGATATGGATCCTCTCCCCCGCCAAAAGGTAGCGGCCGGCCCTGGTCCTCTGCCCGTTCAGGGTAACTAGCCCGTCGTCGATCATCCTTTGGAAAAAGGCGCGGGAACGCCAGGGAAGTTTCTTTTTGATGAAACTGTCGACCCTGCAGGGCAGGTCGTCTTCCGAGATAACGTAATCGAAACTTTCGATCGGCGCGGCCAGGTCCTTCAGGGGGCCTTTCTGTCTCAATCTTTGGGGGTACACTTTCTGAACAGGCCGTCGGTTATGAAAAACAAGGCGCCGGGAAGCGTCATTATTACTGAAGCGGCCCTTGCGATGATGAGGCAGGCCAAGAGCGTGGAGACCTCGATCGGCAGGAAAAGGCAGAAGACGAATTCTCTCGTGCCTATGGTCTCGATGCTTATCGGAATGACGCCCAGAAGAGAGGTGGTCTGGACCAGGGCGAAGATCAGCGTAAAAGAGAACTTCTGATCAAGCACGGCCCAGAAACAGAGGTAAAAAGCGATGGCGAAAGAAAACTGCAGAAGCGTCGAGACAAGGATCAGTTTTACGATGGTCTTGGCTCCGCGAACATTCAGGTTCAGTTTTTCCAAGAATTCGACTAAAAAATTCGAAACGGTCTTGTAAGGGATCTTGGAAAACCACTCGCTGAATTTGAGAACGGCTTTTTTGCTCGCGATGAGGACGATCATGAAGATCATCGCAAGCAGAAGAACGAGGAGCGCCGCGCCGATGAAAACGAGCGCGGTCCTTGCTGTCCTGTCCCCTTCCGACCAGGCCCGCGAAACGTCCTTTGAGACGAAAGGCAGGGTCATTACGATCAG
>DBWD01000022.1:6329-6707 GCA_002308555.1 bacterium UBP3_UBA1247 | reverse complement strand
CTGGTAGAGGCGGTGCACGCCGGTGGTGGTCTCCTCGGAAACGCCCTTGATGTTCGGGACCATCCTGTGCCAGAACTTATCGTCTTTCTTCAGCTGGCGCTTCAGGAGCGAATTGATGACGGACATTTCGTAAACGTCGTTGCCTTCCTCCAGTATGGAGGCGTCTTCCTCCGCCGCGTATCCGCGGTGGATTAGCAGCGTGGCGTCGCCGCCGTCGTCGACTATAAGGGTCGGGCCGCCTTCCGGGAAGGAAAGGGCCTGGAAGGTGCATTCCCAGTAGTCCTCCAGCGTCTCGCCCTTCCAGGCGAAGACGGGGATGCCGTCGCCGGCGATGGCCGCGGCGGCGTGGTCCTGGGTGGAAAAGATGTTGCAGCTGGC
>DBWD01000022.1:0-6227 GCA_002308555.1 bacterium UBP3_UBA1247 | reverse complement strand
CGGACGGCCATGAGGCCGGGCATTTCATGCTCGGCGGCCTGGATCTCCAGGCGGCCGAAATTTTCCAGTTGGGGATCGGCGATCTTGCAGGGCAGACCGCTGAAATCAGGGCAGGTTGGCATAGTTCTTGATCAGATTATGTTTCGCGTTGATTAAAATTAAAGCAGGCTGTTGATGTTGTCTTTCTGCAGTTTGTCGAAATCCACGGGGGGCTCGGTTTCGCCTTTTTCGGTAGGGACGTCCTCGCCCTTGTAGGCGTTCCAGGGCATCTGCCAGACGTATTCCCGGATGAAGTCCTCGCTGTAGCCGGAAGGCCCGGTGAAGCCCAGCAGGGCGATGTCGCCCACGGAGAGGAAGACCCTGGCCAGGCCGTAGAAGGTCCCGGTGAAGGGGAAGAGGAAAATGCCCATGGGGGACATGCGGTCGTAATCGTAGACCAGGCAGCGGGGATATTCCAGCCAGAAGGTGCAGAGGTTGACCACGCCCCTCATGATGGCGTAGGGGGGATTTATGGTGTTGCGCTCGGGATAATCGTTGTCAACCGTGGCCAGAAGACTCTGGGACAGAAGCAGCACGGCGGCGAAAATAAGAGTTAGTTTGCGCATGATATTCTCCAATGATGGTTGTTAATCGGATTCCGGTTCCCTGGCCAGCCAGAGGGCGTCCCAGACGTAGCGCGGCATGTCGCCGCGGATGAACTTGTCGCAGAGCCCCAGGGTGAGGACGTTGCCGGCGCCCTGGAGAGCCCTGAGCCCCGTGAGCGAAGCCCCGATGAGGGGCGCCAGCACGATGATGGAGCGGGGGCGGGCGGTGGCCTCGTAGGTGAAGGCCCTGGGCACTTCCAGCCAGCAGGTGGCCAGGTTCACCAGGCCCGGGAAAAAGCCGTTGCTCTCGGATTCCTCTTCGCGTTGGTATTCCCCGCACTGGAAAAGGAAATTGCCGGAGTCGCTCTGGCGGCAGTTGGGGCACTGGGAGACCGTCCGTGTCTCAGCCTCGTCCTTGGGCGGGACGATCTGCTGGATGTTGGAGGCCCGGGAGCAGAGGGGCAGAAGGAGGAAAAGGAAAAGCAGTTTTTTCATTTTGCGCTCTCCTTCACCTGAAGGCGGCGGGCTTTCAGGGGCGTCCTGGCCGTGGGGCTGGGAATGTAGCCTTCGCCCAGCTCCTCCTCCGGGACAGGCTGCTCGCTCTTTTCCTCAGCCTGGGCGGGGGCGGGCTTGTTCTGGCCGTAGAAGCCGTAATCCCACTGGCCCTGCCAGACGTAGTCCGGGAAATTCTCCGCCAGGTCCCTGTCGCCCAGAAGGCCAAGGGTCAAAATGTCCGCCAGGCCGGAGCCGCAGCGGCCGAGGGTGCCGGCGACGCCGGCCACGATCCCCAGCGGGGCGGCCAGCGCCCAGTGGTATTCGCCGAAAGAGTAGGTGAAGCCGCGGCCCAGCTCGCCGGGGCAGGTGGCCAGGTTCACGAATCCGCGGGCCAGGCCCCAGGGCACGCGCTTATACCAGGGCGGACGGCTGTCGATGAGATACTGGTCGTGTGCCTCCTGGGGAGTCATGGTCAGGTGGACGCTTTCGTCCTCGTCGGGGTAAACTTCCGTCTCCAGGGGCGGGACCTCGGTGTCCTCGCTGGAGAAAAAGGGTTTCTCCACGATGACGGGAGCGGTGCCGGCGGAAGCGGTACCGCTCGCGCCGGAACGGCCTTCGTTCCCGAAGGAGGGGGACGTTTCGCGGCCGCGGCCGGTTCCCGCTTTCAGGCTGTCCTCATCTTTGAAGGCGTCTCCGTCGCACAGGGCGTCGCAGGCGCAGAAAGAAACGAGAAGGAGCGCCAGCAGGGCAAATTTAGGGTTGCGCATGTTTTTCCTCATTTGTATTTGTATTTAAATTCATTCGTACCAGGTGGCGAGATAGTCTTCCAAAGTTTTTCCCAGCTCCCGCCAGCCGAGGCTGTCCCGGCAGGGCTTCTGATAGCGCAGGCCGCAGCCAGTGAGGCGCGCCTGGGCCCGGAGCTCGGGCGGAGTCTCCCCGGTCACGGGAAGCAGCAAATCGAAATGGCTGGTGACGTAAACGTTCTCCACGCGCCAGCAGCCGTTGGTGGGGCGCCAAACAAGGTCGAGAATGACGCTGCCCGGCATCGGGACTCTGTTCCAGCGCCAGGAATAGTTGACCAGGGTGTGGGCCCGGCCGTTCTTGGTCTCGTATTTCAGCAAGCGGCATTTGATCTCGTCGGAATAGTAGGACTGGGCGAAAAGGAGGATCGGCCAACCGCGGCTCTCCTCCTTCAGGTCCTCCCTGAGCTCCGGAGTCATGAGCCGGCCGCACGCCCCCCAGTTGCCCGCCTCCAGCTCGCGGCAAAAGATCTCCGCCGCCTCCCTGGGGGAAGGCTCGCAGGCGCAAAGCAGCCACGCCGCCGGCAAAAGCAGGCAAAACTTCAGTATCCTCATGCTCACTTTATGAAATAGGTATTATTATTTTATTTTATCAAAATCGGGAACCGAGCGGGAAGGGGAGCCGGAGGCGGCTTGCGGAGAGGCGGGAGGCGGGGATTTGATATAATTTTTCCAAAGGAAAACAAAGAGGAAAAAACATGTCGGAATTGAAAGCGGTCTTGTTCGATCTGGACGGGGTCCTGGTGGACTCCCACTACCTTCATTACAAAAGCTGGGACATGCTGGCGAAGGATCTCGGCCTCTCCTTCACAAGGGAGCAGGGCGACGATTTCCGCGGCATGGCCAGGGAACTTTGCCTGAAGAGGCTTTTCACGGTCTTCAACGACCGGGCGCTTCCGGACGAGAAGACCTGCAAGGAACTGACCGACCGCAAGAACGGCTATTATCTCGACCTGCTGCACAACTGCGACCCTGATGAGCTGCGCCTCCCGGGCGCCGTGGAGCTTTTGGAAGCGCTTTCCGCGGCCGGCATAAAGTCCGTGGTGGCCAGCGGCTCCAAGAACGCCAAGGACGTCATCCGCTGCGCCAAGCTGGGCGAGTATTTCTACGCTGTGGTGGACCGGATGGATATCGTGAAGACCAAGCCCGCCCCGGACATCTTCCTGAAGGCCCGGGAGGTCTCCGGTGCCGACCCAGACGAGGTCATCGGCATAGAAGACGCCCTTCTGGGCATCGAGGCCCTCAGGGCCGCCGGTTTCAAATGCGTGGGCGTGGGCGACTATATCAAGGAGTCCGGCGCCGACCTCATCAGGGATTCCGTGGCGGACATCACCGTCGAGGATCTCCGGAAACTCTTTTAAAGGCCCCAAGTGACTTTGACCATAAGAATACCTGCCAACGTCGCCGATATCCTCTCAAAATTGCGCAGAGGCGGTTTTGAGGCCTTTCTGGTGGGAGGCTGCGTCAGGGACGCGCTTCTGAAGATCCCCTGCGAGGACTTTGACGTGGCCACAAACGCCAGGCCTGTTGACATCAGGAGGCTCTTCCCCAAGAGCCGCGCCGTGGGCCAGGCCTTCGGCGTCATGCTGGTCAACGGGGTGGAAGTCTCCACCTTCAGGAACGACGGGACTTATTCCGACCACCGGCATCCCGATTCCGTGACCTACGCCGACACCATTGAGGAGGACCTTTCCCGCCGCGACTTCACCGTCAACGCCATGGCCTTTGACGGGGAGAACCTCATAGATCCTTTCGGCGGCCAAAAGGACCTGGAGAGCAAGGTCATCCGCTTCGTGGGCAGCGCCAGGAAAAGGATCCGCGAGGATTCCCTGAGAGCGCTGAGAGCCTGCCGTTTCGCCGCCAAAATCGACGGGACCATTGCGCCGACTTCGGCGAAAGCCATAAAAGACCTCAGCCACCTGGTGGACTTCGTTTCCAAGGAAAGACGCCAGCAGGAGCTCTCCAAGATGCTCATAGGCCCCCGCCCGGAGAAAGCCCTGGCGCTGACGGCCAGGCTCGGCCTCCTGCCTTATCTCTTCCTGGACCTGGTTCCCAGCATGGGCTGCGCCCAGCCTCCGCACCACAAGGAGGACTGCTGGGAGCACGCGCTGCTGACTTTAAAGAACGCCAGGAAAAAGGACCTTTCCTTCCGCCTGGCCTGCCTTCTGCACGACATTGCCAAGCCGCTTGCCAAAGCGGAGACCAAAGACGGCGCCTGCACTTTTTACAATCATGACATTCTGGGCGAGAAGATGGTCAGGAAAGCCCTGAAGGATCTCAAATATTCCAACGAGATCATAGACACCGTCGCGGAATACACCAGGTATCACATGCGGCCCCTGCTCTTCGATTCCCACATGAAAGATCCGGCCCTCCAGCGCCTTATCGGCAGCCTGAAATACATTTCCTTCAGGGATCTCATAAGGTTCATGCTCTGCGACCTCAGGGGCAACGCCTACCATACCGGCGAGCCCTTCTCCTACACCCTTAAGATCACTCGCCCCATAATGGAGCGCTATTACCGCATCATGAAGGAAGGGAGGATCCTGAAGCTCAGGGACCTGCCCGTGAGCGGCGAGGACATCATGCGCGAACTTCATATCCCCCCGGGCCCCGCGGTGGGGGAGATCCTCGGAAAACTCTACGCCTTCGCGCTGAGGAAGCCCAAGTGGGCGACCCGCGACAAACTCCTGGCGGAGGCGAAAAGAATAGCCGAAGCCGAAAAATAAGAATAAAAAAACTCCCGGAAAAATTCCGGGAGTTTTTTTACAGCCTAAGCCTGCTCGCGCTTACTTCCTGCGGAGGAAGAGAGCAACGAGAGCCAGCAGTCCGAAGAAGGCCGGTTCGGGCACGACGCGCCAGCCAGCGTTCTTGTAGATGCTGGCGTTCTGGGTGGCGGTCAGGATGTAGCCTTCGAATTCCTGGAGTTCAGGATTGTTTTCATCAACGACAAAATTTTTGCAATTGTTGAAAGTAACTTCCGCGTCCCTGATATCGCTTGCGTTGCAATCGTAGAAGACGGAGTCGCTTATCACAACGTCGTTGTTGTCTTCCACGGTGAAAGGCATATAGGCGGCGTCTATGAGGATGTTGTTAAAGATGTAGCCTTCGCCGGCGCCCCAGGGCCAGTCGCCGATGTAGATGGCCGGCTGGTTGTTGGCCTTGTTGCACTTGACAGTCAGGTAGCTGACCGTGCAGTCCTTGTCTCTGTTGAAGAAAAGGGGGTTGCTGCAGTTGGGAGTCTCCACGGCCATCCTGTAGACCGTCAGCCCCGTGGCGAAGTAGGAGGAGAAGGGGCGGATTGCCTTGCCGTCGGTGCCCATTTCACTGTATATGGCGACGTTGCTTATGCTCATGTCGAAGCAGTAGCTGGCGCAGACAGTCCCGTTCATGTGCCAGTTGTAGTGATTCACAAAATGTTCGGTGCCGTAAGCCCTGACCGTCAGGTTCTGAAGCGATGCGCCGTCCGTTTCCATATGGATGCCGACGTAGCCGGCGGGGACGATGATGGTGGTCTTGTCCGGGCCGGCGCCCTTCAGGGTGACGTTCACGGCTTTGAAACATAAGGCGGTCATGCCGGCGCCCCAGATATCATACTGGTTGTTGAAATCGGCTATGGAATATTCGCCGGCAGCCAAATTGACGGTCTGCCCGGAAATCACGTTCTCCATGGCCTTGGTCAGGTCCCCCGTGGGATCCTCGGGTGAGAAGCCGGAACCGGTGGCGCCGGGAGCGACGTACCAAGGACCTTCGTGCAATCTGGTAATGTGCATTTTAAAAACGCCCTGAGAATTGTCATAACCGTCCCAGCAGATGTAGTAGGTCTTGCCGGCGATGGCTTTGAGTTCATATTGCTCATCCACGGTGGTGTCCTGAGTCTCGATGATCGCGGTCAGGTTGGCGAAACTCAATTCTTTTGAGCAGGTATAGATGCTCAGCATTGCGTCAAAGCCGGAGAGGGCGCCGGATCCGTTGTTGTCGATCCTGTAAAGACCGTCAAATTCAGGAGTGAACTTATACCAGACAGAACATTTGTGTTGTGAGTTTTCCCCTGATTCAACGGTGGCGCCTTCATTGGTTCCTTTGATGGTGCCTTCCTCAACTTCGACGGCTTCGGACAGATTGTCGTTGTTTAGGACGGTAACGGGACGGACACAGGCGATCATGTCCGGAGTTCCGCAGAACACGTCGCCGTTTTTGAGAACGAGCGGGCGAATATGGTTGCTCTTTGAGCCTTCCTGGATCTGGTAAGTCCAGATGACGTTGCCGTTGAGGAGATATTTGAGGAATGAGCCGTCGTCTCCTTCGGTCACGGCGTACAGGCCGCCGTCGTTGACCGGCACCACGC
>DBWD01000112.1:9189-9377 GCA_002308555.1 bacterium UBP3_UBA1247 | reverse complement strand
TTCAGGTGCTCCATCTTGGTCATGCCTGAAAGGACCGTCAGCACTTCCGGCTTGGAGGCGATATACTTGAAGGCCCACTGGGCCGGCGTGTAGTCTGGCTTGGCTTCCTTGAGGACCGCCTCCACGTCGGGCCTGAGCTTCGCCAGTTCGCCGCCTCTTAGAGGTTCCATGATGACGATGGGGATGCC
>DBWD01000112.1:6149-9160 GCA_002308555.1 bacterium UBP3_UBA1247 | reverse complement strand
GTCCCAGTCGTAGTAGTTGGCCTGGATCTGGACGAAGTCCCACTTGGTGTAATCGAGGATCTTGGGGAGATCCTTGTTGTCGCCGTGGAAGGAGAAGCCCAGTCTTTTTATTTTGCCTTTGCCCTTGAGAGTCATGGCGAAATCCACCGCGCCGTTTTTGAGAGTCTTTTCCCACAGCGGGCCGTTCAGATTGTGCAGAAGGTAGAAGTCGAAGTAGTCCACCTTGCATTTCTCAAGCTGCTTATTGAAGATCTCCTCGGCCTGCTCGCCGCTTTCCAGAAGGCGCATGGGCAGTTTGCTGGCCAGGTTGTAGCTGTCCCTGGGATGGCGGGAGAGCGCTTCCCCGGCGAAGGTCTCGGAGAGGCCGTCGTGGTAGAACCAGGCGGTGTCGAAGTAATTCACGCCGCCCTTTATGGCCTCGTCGACCAGGGCGAAGCCTTTCTCCTTGTCGATCTCGGGGCCGTCGCCCACCTTCGGCATGCGCATGAGGCCGTAGCCAAGGAGCGAGATCTTGGCGCCGATGCCCGGGAATTCCCGGTAGGTCATTTGTCCGCGGGCTTTGGTTTTTCCGGCGGCCGCGGCGGTCTCGTCTTTCTTGCAGCCGCCCAGGGCGGTCAGGGCCGCGATGGCCAGCGAAGTCTTGATGAATTCTCTTCGGTTCATGCGTTTTCTCCATTGGTGGCGTCTTCGGGGAAATATTGTATCGGAACGCCCTTGACGCGCATGGCGCCAGCGGGACAGATGTTTTCGCAGCCTCCGCAGCCCACGCACTTCTCCGCTTCCGGTTTCGGTGTGCCGTTGGGCCTCAGGGTAATGGCGTTTGTTGGGCACCAGCTCGCGCACTTGCCGCATTCGCCGCCCTGGAAGGCGATGCACTTGCTGGCTTCGAAGGAAACCTTGCCTATGACGAGGGTCCGCTTTTTCTCAGGCGTCAGCGGCTTCAGGGCCCCCGCCGGGCAGACGTTGGAGCATTTGGCGCAGGCGGGATCGCAGGAGCCTTTTTTGAAATTAAGCCTGGGCGCGCCGCCAAGAGGCCCCAGGGTGATGATCTTCCTTGGGCAGGCCGCGGCGCACAATCCGCAGGCGGTGCAGCGGGAGAGGAAACGGTCCTCGGCCATGGCGCCGGGCGGGCGGGTGAGGAATTCCTTTTCCCCGGAAGCTTTCACGCGCTTGCCGAGCAAAAGCTTCGAGACGCCGCCGGCAGCCAGGCCCACCGCGGCGCCCGCGGCGAGGTTCACCAGGAATTTGCGGCGGTCAAGGTCGGGGGCTTGCGGAGCCTCCTCCTTTTTCCAGCCAGGCTCGTAGGAAAGGCCGCCTTTGGGGCAGGCGGGGAAACAGTCAAGGCACATGAGGCAGAAAGCGTTCTTAACTTTCCTTTCCTTGACGTCCAGGCAGCCCGCGGGGCAGACCTTCGCGCATTGCCCGCAGCCCACGCACTCGGAGCTGAAACGGAAGCGGAAAAGAGACTTCCTGGCGAAGAGGCTCAGGATGAGGCCGACCGGGCAGAAGCTGGTGCAGAAGACCCGGCCGAAAAGCAGCGTGACCGCCAGGATGACCAGCAGGAAAGCGAGCCCGAACCACAGGGGCGCCGCAACGGAGCGGCCGAAGAGCGAATAGGGATCCAGGGCGCGGAAAAGGTAGGCGAGCCCGAAAACCAGATACCCGAAAGTCAATCCGAGGATAAGACCGCCCGTAACGGGATAGATCTTCTTTGCGCCTTTTCTGGAAAAGAGCGCGATGAAACTCATAAAGGAACCGAGCGGGCACAGGAAGGAACAGTAGACACGCCCGAATATCAGCGTGAGAAGGAGTATGACGGCCAGGGCCGCCAGGGCCGTGAGCGAGCCGCAAAGCAGGAATCTCACAAATGCCGGCGCGAACTGACAGGAAGCCAGGGGGAAGAGTTTTTCAAAGCCAAGGAAAAGCGCGGCGCCCGCAAGAACGGCGCAGAAGGACAGCAGAAGACGCCCGCCTCTCAGAAGCGAATACAATACCTTAGCACGCATACATACATTCTACAATAATTTCCCTTCCGGAACAAGGGCGGAAAAGGCCATATCATCGCCTCTCAGGCTTATTTGCAAGGCCGGGCGCTTTTTTGCTAAAATATTATGTATGAACACTTTTAAAATAGTTTTTATATCCTCCGTCATCGTCCTCGGGCTCGTCTGCGCCTGCCGCAAGAGCTCGGACGTCATGCTTTCCGCCCCCACCGAACCGCCCGAGGAGATCCTGAAGCCCGCGCTTCTGACCGCCACCACCATCAGCCCGGCGGTGGAGAAACCTATCAACGTGCCGGAAACGAAAGACGGCCCCACCGTTACAGTGTCCGAAGGCAAAAAGGAAGACGCTTCCGGGACGAAGAAGGACGACGACGTCCTGCGCCCCGCCACCGCGGGCTTGAACGTGACCAAGGGCTCCGCCGTGGACACGAAGAATTACCTGCACAAATGCGTCAACGGCGACACCACTGAAAGCGTCGCGGCCGCCTACGGGGTCGACGAGAAAGACATCTGCGCCCTGAACGGCGTGCGCGCCGGCGCCGCCCTTTCCTCCGGCAAGATCATACTGCTGCGCAAGGACACTTCGGAGATCAGCCAGGCGCCGGACGTCACCACTTACACGGTGGTACCGGGAGACACCTTCTCCAAGATCGCCAGAACTTTCAACATCGCCTCCCCCGCGCTCATGAAAATGAACAGCGCCAGCAGCAGCTCGCTGCAGATAGGCGACGTTCTCTACGTTCCGCATAAATAATCTTTACCGAACAACCATAAATTAAAGGAAAACACTATGTGTCTCAAGACCCCCCTGTATGACGTTCACGTCGCCATGGGCGCCAAGATGGCCCCCTTCGGCGGATGGGACATGCCTATCCAGTACACCAGCATCGTGGAAGAACACACCGCCTGCAGAACGAAAGCCGCGCTTTTCGACATCTGCCACATGGGCGAATTCTTCGTTTACGGCCCCAACGCCCTGAACGATCTCAACAAGCTCTTCACCTGCGA
>DBWD01000112.1:4030-6115 GCA_002308555.1 bacterium UBP3_UBA1247 | reverse complement strand
CAGGACGACCTTATCACCTACCGTCTCTCCGAGGAGAAGTTCATGGTGGTGGTGAACGCCGGCACCAGGGAGAACGACGCCAAATGGATCAGCGCGCGCCTTTCCCCGGACACCAAGTTCGACGAAGCCTCCAGCCAGGTGGCCAAGCTCGACCTGCAGGGCCCCGCTTCCGCGGAAGCGCTGCAGCCCATCTGCGAATACGACCTGAAGCAGATGAAATACTACACCTTCGTTGAGACGAAAGTCTTGGGCAAGCGCGCCATCGTCAGCCGCACGGGCTACACCGGCGAATACGGCTTCGAGATCTACGTCGACGTGGAGATGTGCAAGCCCGTCTGGGACGCCCTGCTGGCCACCGGCATCCCCGTGCCCGCCGGCCTGGGCGCCAGGGACACCCTGCGTCTGGAATGCGGCCTTCCCCTCTACGGCCATGAGATGAACGACACCATGTCCCCCGTGGCCAGCGGCCTGACCTTCGCCATCGCCAAGGACAAGGAATTCTTCGTCGGCAAGGACGTGGTCATGAAGGAACTGGCGGAAGGCACCCCCAGGAAACTCGTGGGCCTGAAGCTCGAGACCAAGCAGAGCGGCCGCAACGGCCAGAACGTCATGTGCGACGGCAAGGTCGTCGGCACCGTGACCTCCGGCTCCCTGGCCCCCAGCCTTGGCTACGCCATCGCCTTCGCCTACGTGGACAAGGATTTCTGCGCGGAAGGCACGAAGCTCGCCATAGACAACGGCCGCAAGCTGCTGGAAGCGGAAGTCTGCCCCACGCCCTTCTACAAGGACGGCACGGCCCGCCGCAAAACTGCCTAACTTATCACGAAAAGGAAGGCGGAGTTTTCTCTGCCTTCTTTTTTTCTTGAAAATATGCGCCCACATCTTTTTTCCCTGCTCGGCCTGCTCCTGGTCACCGCCGCGCTTTTTTACAGAGTGCTTCTTCCGCTTTCGCCCGTCATCGCCAGCGACTCCCCTTACCACCAGATCGTAAGGAAGGCCCAGATCGCCGCCAAGCCCAACGGCGTGATGTGGTCCGAGGACGGATATCTGGGCAACGGGCACTCCGCCAACTACGAGCTCTATTCCCCTATAAGGCGCTTCGTCCCCCACAAGTACTACAACACGGTCCTCTTTTCCCTCTGCGTCTTCCTTGCGGGACTGGGCCTTTACGCTTTCCTCACGGTCATGGGGCTTAAGGCGAAGGCCGCTTTCGTGGGCGCCCTAGCCCTCATCCTCTCCGGGCATTTCATAACCTGCGTTTTCTCCGGGCACGCCGGGACTTTCATGATGTGGGCCGCCTTCATGTGGGCCCTGTTCTCCCTGACCGTCGCCGTGAAAAGCCGCAGCGTCGTCGCCATGGTCTGGGCTGGCATTCTTTCCGCCCTGGTCCTCAGGTATCAGTTCGACATCGGCTTCCTGCTCCTGGGGATCCTCTTCTGCTGGTTCCTTGTCCTGCTCTGGCGGGAGAGGGAAAAGAAACAGTTCGGCAAGCTCGCCCTGGGAACGGCCCTGGCGCTGGTCGTCTTCTGCGCCTTCGGAGCCCACGCCTTCTTCTACGTGCTGGGCATCTCCCAGGATTCCGCCAGCAACGCAGCGGTGAGCGAAAGCGCCAAGGAGAGCAGGCTGGAAAAATGGGACTGGGCCACCCAGTGGTCCTTCCCCGTCTCGGAAACTTCTTCCCTGGTCTTCCCGGGCCTCTACGGCTGGGGCAACCAGGATCCGGAGCATCCCTATTACGGCGCTATCGGCCGCTCCCTCAAGTGGCCCAAGGGCGGCATAGAGAATTTCTCCATCAACACCCAGGGCGAAGGCGCGGCCATAATCCTGCTGGCCCTGCTGGCTGTCTCGCTGCTCTTCTCCCGCTGCGAAGACAAATGGTTCCTTTGGTTCTGGCTCATAGTGGCGGCCGCGGGGCTTCTTTTTTCCTACGGCCGCTACTGCGACGTTTCCCCGGGCGGCGAGACTGGTTTCGGGCCCTACAGGCTCTTCTACCTGCTGCCGAAGATGAGCGACATGCGCAACCCCATAAAGTTCCTCTATCCCTTCATGCTGGCGGTCTCCGTACTCTGCGCCGCGGGCTTCAAC
>DBWD01000112.1:0-3881 GCA_002308555.1 bacterium UBP3_UBA1247 | reverse complement strand
CTCAGGAACCATCCCGCCATCCAGGCGCAGATCACCGCCCTCATGAGGCAGGGCATGCCCAAGGCGGCCGTCGATAGACAGCTGACCTCCATGGCCTCCGAGCAGACCGCGCTGTGCGCCGCGCAGCGCGAGAAGGCCGTCCTGTGGGGGCTGGCGGCGCTCGTGCTGGTCGGTCTGGCGATCCTTATTCTGCTTTGCAAAAAAGACCTGCCCAAAAATCAGCGCAATTTCCTTTTGGGCGCCATAATCACGGTGATGCTCATCCAGGGGCTCTCCATGGCGGTCCGCTACATCGAGCCCGACCCCAGGGACCTCTCCTGCCCGGACGGCATCAAGAAACTCATGAAGCTTGACAAACTCTACCGAGTTTTCGCCCTGGACAAGGCCTTCTACAATCCCTGGATCTCGGAATATTTCCCGCTCTACGACATCCCCTGCGTCAACGTGCCGGCGGATTCCCGCCCCAGCGTCTGGCGGAAACTTTTCTTCTACGATCCCAAGTTCTCCCTGGACAGGAGCCTTCTCTACGCCAACGTGCGCTACGTCCTGGCTTCCCCGGAGGAACTGGACGCGCTGGGAATTCCCTTGAAAAAGATCGGGAACTTCAGCTTCCAGGGCCGGCGCCAGGCCATCGGGGAACTTAAGAACGCCCTGCCCCGCTTCTACGCGCCCCAGAGCATGGTCTCCATTCCCGACCTGGACAAGGCCCAGGCCTTCATGAACGACCGCGAGGTCGACCCCCTGGCTGTCGGCGTCCTGCACTCGGAGAAAAGCTTCCCCCGGGGAGAGGGCACCAACGTCGTGGCCCTGGTCAATTTCAGCCCCGAGAAAGTCGAATTGAAGGCGGACTTCGCCTTCCCCGGCTGCGCGGTCCTGGCCTGCGAGCCGCAAAGCGGCTGGTACGCCTTGGTGGACGGGGAAAAGAAAGCGGTGGAGCGCTGCAACCTGATGCAGCAGGCCGTGGCGGTGCCAGAGGGCAAGCACGACGTCTGCTTCGTTTACGACAAGCGCGACCTGAGCTCCGTGATATGCGACTTCATGCACGTGGTCTTCCTGCCCCTCTTCGCCGTCCTCACTTTAGTCATCCTGGTGGTGAAAAAGAAAAATGCCGCGTAAAAGGCTTCTCATAGTCTCCTTCATTTTTCCTCCCCAGCTGCTGGCGCGCTCCCTCCAGCTTCTGAAGACCGCCAACGCCCTGGCCAGGCTGGGCTGGGACATCACGGTCTACACCGCGGACTACAAGCTTCTGAAGTACAAGAGCGACCCGGCCCTTTTGGAAAAACTTGATCCTTCCATCAGGCTCATAGAGGGCTACACCTTCGAGAACTGGCTCCTGGCCAACGCCACCGCCAGCCTGTCCCTGGGCATGCCGGACGACAAGTATCTCTGGCGGATCCGGGGAAAGAAATTCCTGAGGGAACTACTGAAAAAAGAAAGCTTCGACGTCATGGCCTCCTTCGGCCTCCAGTGGTCCTCCCACCTGCTGGCCAGGGAAGTCAAGAAATTCTCAGGCCTCCCCTGGCTGGCCCATTTCAGCGACCCTTGGGTGGACAACGACTACCACCATAGGGTCTGGCCCGTAAGCGCCGTAAACAGGGCCCAGGAGCGCTCCGTGGCCATGCTGGCGGACCGTCTCTGCTTCACCACGGAGAAGACCCAGGAGCTCGTGCTGAAAAAATATTCCCCGGAAGTGCAGAAGAAAGGAATGAGCGTCCCCCACTGCTTCGCCCCGGAACTCTATCCGGAATGCGAGCCTTTCGCGGACGGTCTGCACCTGGTGCACGTGGGCTCCTTCTACGGCAGGCACAACCCCGTGAACTTTTTCAAAGGCATGGCGGCCTTCCTGAAAAAGGAGCCGCGCTTCAAAGCTTCCCTGAAAGCCCATTTCGTGGGGCTTGGCGAAGGCAGGTACGGCGGGCTTGCGAAAGAGCTCGGCATAAGGGAAAACCTGGAATTCGTGGAAAGAGTCCCCTACCTGGAGAGCCTGGCCTGGATGAAACGGGCCACGGTCCTCTTCTCCGTCGACGTGGTCAAGAATTCCCTGCTTTCCAAACTCCCGGACTACGTGGGGTCTGGGCGCCCGCTCCTCGCCGTCTCCGACGAGGGCAGCCCCACCTGGCGTTACGTGGAGAAACTGCGCGGCCTGACGGCGCGGCAGTCGGACCCGGCCGAGATCGCCTTCGCGCTGGAGCGCCTGGCCCTCGCCTGGGAAAAAGACCCGGAGCTGAAGGAATTCCGCTACACTCCGGAGGAAGCCTCCTTCTTCGACTCCACGCGCACCACCTCGCTCCTTTCGGAGGCTCTGGAAGAACTGGCGAAAAAATAAAAAAAAGAACGCCCGCGAAAACGCGGGCGTTCTTTTTTCAAGCGGATTTTTACTCTTCCTCGTCCTTGGCGAACAGCGCCTTCAGCCGCGCGAAAGCCATGTCCGCCTCCTCCTCGGTGGCCTCTTCCCTGACGCTGTCGTCGTGGATCTCCAGCAGGTCCTCGTCTATCTCGCCGATGAAACTCGAGGGATCGCAGGCGATGGCCTGGCCGTAGCGGATCTTGTTGGCGGCATAGCTTATCACCAGGTCTTCCTTGGCCCTGGTCACGGCCACGTAGAANNGTAGAAAAGCCGGCGCTCCTCCTCCAGGCTGCCTTCCATGACGGAGCGCTCGTGGGGCAGAACGCCGTCCTCCGCCCCCACCAGGAAAACGTAGGGGAACTCCAGCCCTTTGCTGGAGTGGATGGTCATCATCTTGACTTTTTTCCTGTCCTGCATCTCCTTGTCGTCGTCCTCCTCCTCGTCCTCCTCCTGCAGGTGCAGCTGCTGGAGGTAGTCCGCCAGAGTGGTGTTGGCGCCCTGGCTCTCGTAATAGCGGATGCTGTCGATGAGGGCGCTGACGTTGCCCAGGCGGGACTGGCGCTCGCTGGTCTCCAGCTCCTTCAGCTCCTCCTCATAGGCCAGGTCTTCCCAGAGGTCGCCCACGAAGCGGGCGAAATTGCCCGGCCGCATCAGGACTTTGTAGCGCTCTATAAGGGAGTGGAACTCGTACATGGCGTCCCTGGTCGGGCCTTTGATCTCGGAGCATTCCTCGATATGTCCCAGGGCGGTGTAAAGGTCCCAGTTGTGCTTCTCCGCGAAATCCGAGAGCTTCTTGAGACTGGTGGCGCCGATCTTGCGGGGCGGCACGTTGATGACGCGGTTGATGGCCTCCTCGTCCTGCTGGTTGATAAGAAGCTTGAGATAGCAGATGAAATCCCGCATCTCCTTGCGGTCCATGAAACTCAAAGTGCCCTTCAGGACGTAAGGGACGCGGTTGCGCCGCAAGGCCTCCTCAAAACGCACGGCCTGGGTGTTCATGCGCATCAGCACCGCGCAATCCCCCCACTCCACGCCCTTCATGTGAAGGTCTATCAGGGAATCCGCCAGGATCTGCGCCTCCGTTTCCTCGTCCTCCGCGGCGTAGACCCTGATCTTGCGCCCGGCGTTCTTGGAGGTCCAGAGTTTTTTGCTCTTGCGGTTCCGGTTGTTTTTGATGACGCAGTTGGCCGCGTCCAAGATGGTCTGGGAGGAACGGTAGTTCTCCTCCAGCCTGATGACCTTGGCCTCGGGGAAAGTTTTCTCGAAATCCAATATGTTCCTGATCTGGGCCCCGCGCCAGCCGTAGATGGACTGGTCGTCGTCCCCCACCACGCACAGGTTGCGGCTTTCCTGGGTGAGCAGCCGCACAAAGGTATACTGGGCCGCGTTGGTGTCCTGGTATTCGTCCACGTGGACGTACTGGAACCGCTGCCGGTAATAATCCAGCACCGGCGGATGATCCAGGAACAGCTGCAGGGTCTTATTCAGCAGGTCGTCGAAATCCAGGGCGTTGGCGGCCCGGAGGCGCTCCTCG
>DBWD01000084.1:3720-4147 GCA_002308555.1 bacterium UBP3_UBA1247 | reverse complement strand
TCCGACGAGGTCCAGTTCCCCGGCCAGATCAAAGTCTGCGTGGTCAGGGAGACCCGAGTCGTCGAATACGCCAAATGAGAATCGTTCTTTTAGGCGACGTGGTGGGCCGTCCCGGCCGCACCGTCCTGATGAAGTATCTTCCCAAGATCAGGGATGACTTCCAGGCGGATTTCTTCGTGGTCAACGCGGAGAACGCCGCCGGCGGCAGCGGGCTAACGGTCGACATCGCCAAGCAGCTTCTGCAGGGAGGCGTGGACGTCATTACTTTGGGCGACCACGCCTTCCGCCAGAAGGATTACAAGGAGATGCTCTCCCTGAGCCGTATCGCGCGCCCCGCCAACGCCACCACGGCGCCCGTGGGCACCGGCGTCGTCCAGACCAAATGGAGGAACGTGGACGTGGCGGTCATCAATCTGCAGGGCCAGAC
>DBWD01000084.1:2683-3600 GCA_002308555.1 bacterium UBP3_UBA1247 | reverse complement strand
CACCCACGTGCAGACCTCCGACGCCAGGATACTGCACCACGGCACCGCCTACATCACGGACCTGGGCATGGTGGGTCCGGAGGAATCCGTCATTGGCCGCGAGATCGAGCCGGTGCTGGCTCATTTCGTCACCGGCCTTCCCCAGAAATTCCAAGTGGCGGACGGTCCCTGCCAGGTGAGCGGCGCCCTTGTGGAGGTTGACGAAGACAGTGGAATCGCCAAGAGCATCCAGGCTTTTTCCAAGATCCTGGAATAGCGGCGCGGCGGCGCCTCTTCTGGAAGAGGCCCTGGAAGATCTCAGCGATCTTTTCTTTCCGCCCATCTGCTATTTCTGCAAGGAGCCCCTGCCCTACGGCGGGGAGGAGCTTTTNNCGCTGCCGCCGGGACATCCGGCTGACGGCGGCGCCCTACTGCCTGCGCTGCTCCAGGGTGGACGTGGAGCTTGACGAGGCCACGCTGCTCTGCCCGGAATGTTTGGAGAAGAGCCATACCAGGAACCCCCTTTCCCGGGTCATCGCCGGCGCCCAATACTCCGGCAAGGTTCCCGACCTGGTCTCCAATTTCAAGTACAGCGGCCTCCGCTATCTCTCCAAGCCCCTGGCGCGCTTCATCACGGAGCATCCGGAATTCCCGGTGCTGGCGCCCCACATCTACGCCCTGGTCCCCGTGCCGCTGCATTTCCTGAAGGAATTCGCCCGCGGCTTCAACCAGGCGGAGGACCTGGCCTATTCCCTGAGCGCCGCCTCGGGCATCCCGGTGATCAGGGCCCTCAAGCGCACGCGCCTCAACCGTCCCCAGGCCTCCCTTTCCATGGAGAGCCGCAAGGCCAACCTCAGCGGCGCCTTCGCTTTCCGGGAAAGCCAGCGGGCCCGCTTCGCGTCCATAGGGAAAAACCAGCTGGTGGCCCTGGTGGACGA
>DBWD01000084.1:2421-2593 GCA_002308555.1 bacterium UBP3_UBA1247 | reverse complement strand
GCGCCCGCTCAGCCGGAACGCCGCCCAAACAGCGCACTGGCCCATCACCCCCCAAAATCTTTTTCCGCCTTCCCCCGAAGGCGGATTTTTTTCGCCCGTCCGCGCCCGGGGCGTTCACGTTTTCCCCCTGCTCCGCGTTCCTCCTCCGCCTGTCCGCGCCCGCTGTTCCCCC
>DBWD01000084.1:288-2246 GCA_002308555.1 bacterium UBP3_UBA1247 | reverse complement strand
CCCCCTGTTTTTTGCCAGCCCCATCCCGCGTGCCTCCGCTCCGCCGCCGGGGCCGAGGGGAAAGCCCCGGCGGCGGGCGCCCAAAAACCCCCGAAATTCGCCCTAGCCCTTTAATGATAAGGGTTTACTAAACACGGGGAGGAATATGCTATTATATTTATATTGATTCGCGTGTGTTAAAAAGTAAGGGGAACCTTTATGAAATCAAAGTATACTGAAGCCGGCGTCGACATCGACAAGGGTAATCAGATCGTTAAGGACATCAAAGGCATGGTCCGCTCCACCTTCAGTCCGGCCGTTCTGGCGGACATCGGTCTCTTCGGCGGACTTTACGACATCGGCGGCTTGGGCGAGGGCGAAAACGTCCTGGTGGCCTCCATCGACGGCGTGGGCACCAAGCTTCATCTGGCCGCGCAGTTGAACCGTTTCCGGGGCGTGGGGCACGACATCGTGGCCCACTGCTGCGACGACATCGTGGTGCAGGGCGCCAGGCCGCTCTTCTTCCTCGACTACGTGGCGGCGGCTGACCTGACGGTGGAAGGCGTGACCGAGATCGTGGCGGGCATCACCGAGGAGTGCCGCACCAACAACTGCGCGCTCTTAGGCGGCGAGACCGCCGAGATGCCCGGCACCTACTGCAAGGGCCAGTACGACCTGGCGGGCTGCATCGTGGGCGTCGTGAACAGGCAGAAGCTCATCGACGGCAAGACCATCAAGCCCGGCGACGTGGCGGTGGCCCTGCCTTCCAGCGGACTGCACACCAACGGCTTCTCCCTGGCCCGCAAGATCCTCTTCCAGGACGCGGGCTACGATCTCGGCTACATCCCGGAAGCCGGCGGCCCCACCCTGGGCGACATCCTGCTGGAGCCCCACCGCTCCTACATCCCCACGGTGCTGCCTCTGATCAACGCGATCCCGGTCAAGGGCATCGCCCACATCACGGGCGGCGGCCTCTACGAGAACGTGCCCAGGATCCTTCCGGAAGGCACGGGCGTCACCTTCGACGCCAAGGCTTTCCCGGTCCCCTTCATCTACCGCTTCATGCAGAAGCTGGGCGAAGTGGATCCCAAGGAAATGTACCGCGTCTTCAACATGGGCATCGGGTTGGTGATCTTCGTCTCCCCGGAGAACGCCGAGACGGTCATCCGCTTCGCCAAGGAAAAGCAGGGGCTTACTGCCGCCGTCATCGGCAAGGTGACGGAGGGCGACCGCAAGGTGGAGATCGAGAATCTGTGAAGGGGCCCTGGCGCTTCACCGTAAAAAACGGAGATTCCAAGATCTGCGGCGACTGCACGGCCTGCTGCCAGTGGGAGGGGGACGTTCTCTTCTCGCCCATGGAAATGGAAGAGCTGGCCGACTATCTCGGAATGGACGTCATGGACTGCGCCGAAAAATACTTCGAGCTCTCGGACGACAGAAGGAACCTGCGTCTGGCGATCCAGAAGAACGAGAAGTGCCCTTTCCTGAAAGCGGACGGCTGCTCCATCTACGAGGTGAGGCCGCTGCAGTGCCGTACCTTTCCCTACGGCTGGACCAGGGAGGAACAGGAACTTATGGAAGGCTGCAAGCTCTTCCAGGAAATATTAAAGCGAAATAATCTCACAATGAAGGACCTTCAAAATGAAAAAGATTGAAAGAGCGTTGATCAGCGTTTCCGACAAAACGGGCATCGCGGAACTGGCCATGCAGCTTAGTAAGCGCGGCGTGGAGATCATCTCCACCGGCGGCACCGCCAAACTTCTGAAAGGGGAGGGCGTCCCCATCAAGACCATCGACGAGTTCACCGGCTTCCCGGAAATGCTGGACGGCCGCGTCAAGACGCTGCACCCCAAGGTCCACGCGGGCCTGCTCTCCATGCGCGACAATCCCGACCACCAGAAGACCATGCGGGAATACTCCCTGGAGTACATCGACCTGGTGGTGGTCAACCTCTATCCCTTCGAGGCCACCATCAAGAA
>DBWD01000084.1:0-209 GCA_002308555.1 bacterium UBP3_UBA1247 | reverse complement strand
ATCACCGACCCAGCGGACTACAACAAATTGCTTGAGATCATGGACGCCAACGAGGGCAAGTCCACCTTCGAGTTCAACCGCGCCTGCGCCCAGAAGGTCTTCGCCGCCACCGCCTACTACGACAGCCTTATCGCGGACTTCCTGGCCAACGCCATGGGAGACGAAGCCCCCATGTTCGGCGAGACGAAAACCTTCGGCTACCGCAAGGT
>DBWD01000069.1:11384-12779 GCA_002308555.1 bacterium UBP3_UBA1247 | reverse complement strand
GCAACGGGCTCTTTCATCGACGTCCAAAGGGTCGGTTATGGTTTCCACCGGCAGCTTGAAATGCTTGGCGAGATTGTGCAGTTCCTCGGGAGTGGGGTTGCTGGCGTCTATCCAGGTGTGGGGCTCGATCTTGGCGACCTCGGTCAGCACGCCGTTCTCGTTCTTGTAGATCTTCAGCATGTTTTTTCCTCCTCTTCTTCTTCGGTGAAGGGTTCCACGTGCACCAGGACGTCGCTGACTTTGCATTTGTCGACGATGCGATCGCGCACCTCGTGAGCCAGCCTGTGTCCCTGGAACACAGTCATGTCTTTGTCAACCAGAATGTGCATGTCCAGGAAAACGGTGGGTCCGTTGACCCGGGAGCGCAGGGCGTGCACCGCCATCACTCCCTCGATGGAAAGAGCCGTTTTCTTGACTTCCGAAAGTTTGTCGTTGGTCAGCCCCCGGTCGATGAGCGCGTCGAAGGAGGGCTTGATGACCTGCCAGGAAGCGTGGAAGATCATCAAGGAGACCAGTATTCCGCCCACCCCGTCCAGGAACTGCCAGTCCGGGCGGAACTTTATGACCAGCAGGACAACGAAGACAGGCAGGGAGCTCAGGGCGTCCGAGCGCTGGTGCCAGGCGTTGGCCTTGAGGGCGGGTGAGTTTATCCTTTCCCCGGTGCGGTAGGTAAGGTGGAAGAGCGCTTCCTTGACGCAGGCGGAAAGGAAGGCCACGAAGACCATGGCCCAGGAAAAAGTCAGGGAGGGGCACTTCAGGGCGTAGACCGAGGAGAGCAGTATCTTCATGGCCACCGCGAAAAGCACGCCGCCGATGAGGAAGGTGATCAAAGCCTCAAGCTTGGTGTGGCCGTAGGGGTGGGCCTCGTCCGCCGGTTCGTTCCAGAAGAGGGCGCCGCAAAGGATCGCCAGATCCGTGACCAGATCGGAGAAGCTGTGGATGCCGTCCGCCAGCAGGGCGTGGCTTTGCCCGAGGAAGCCGAGGACGGTCTTAAGCGACGCTAGTAAAACGTTGCAGGCAACCCCCAGCCAAGTGACGCGCTTGAGTTGGGCTTGGTAAGTCTGGACTGTCAGGGATCGCACTCATTTGCTCCTTTTAGCCAGCGGCCGGGGGGTTAAAAAAGGGAATACAACGTCAGGGGAGTTTTCTCCCCAAAAAATTTTCGCATATTTTAGCACTTGTCCCCGAAAAAAGTCAACGGAAAAGAGGGCTTCCCCGCTATTTGTCCGCGACCACGGTCCGGTTGATGACCCACTTGGCGCCCCGGCCTTTGCCCTGGGGGCTGATGAGCCCTTCCTCTTTCATCTGCCTGAGGACGATCCTGACCATGTCGTGGCTGACCAGGGGGCAGTCCTCCTCGATATCGGAAAGGGAGAAGGGCAGGAAGCGTTTCAG
>DBWD01000069.1:9584-11256 GCA_002308555.1 bacterium UBP3_UBA1247 | reverse complement strand
TAATATTCCGTCTTGGCCTGCTCGGTGATCCTCTCAAGGCTCACGTAGCGGCCCACGTTGTAGTCGCAGTGGTATAAAAGCAGCAGCGTCAGCAGGCGGGCGACGCGGCCGTTGCCGTCCCGGAAGGGGTGGATGCAGAGGAAGTCCAGGATGGTCAGGGGAATGACGATGAGGGGCTCCACGTTCAGGACGCCCAGGGCGCGGCTGTAGGAGGAGACAAGCTCCTCCATGGCGGCGGGCGTCTCCGCGGCGGGCACCGCCCGGAAGCGCACCCTCAGGAGCGTGCCGTCGGGATTGAGCTCCCGGATCTCGTTGTTGCGGGTCTTGTAGACGCCGCCCTCTTCCGGCATGTAGCCGTAGAGAGTCTTGTGCATCCTGAGGATGGTGTCCACCGCGAAGGGCATGTAGGCGCCCTCCGTGTGAATGAGGGAAAGCACGTCCCGGTAGCCCGCCACCTCCTGTTCGGAGCGGTTCTGGGGCTTGGCGTCCTCCCTTATGAGGGCTTTGACGCGGTCCCTGGGCGTGACGATGCCCTCTATCCTGGTGCTGGATTCGCTGGACTCGACGAGGGCGATGTGCCGGAGGGATTCCAGAGTCTCGGGAGTCTGCTTGGCGAAGAGCAGCTGCTGCCCCTGGTATTCGCCGAGCTTTTTCAAAACGCCCAGCTGTTCCGGGGTGAAGCGCAGTTCCTTTAAAAAGTTGTCTTTCAGAGAGTACATGGCGGGCCTCGCTCTATTTTTTTATCGGGGTAATTCTAACAAAAAATAGGGGTAATATCAAGCAGATATTACCCCGTAGTTTGAAAGCTTACCCTTATTCTCAGGCCTTGCGCAGCCTCAGGGAATTGCTGACCACCAGAAGGGAACTCAGAGCCATGCAGGCGGCGCCCACTTCCGGGCGCATGCCGGGAAGGCCCCAGATGGTGAACAGGCCGGAGGCCAGGGGGATCGTGACGGCGTTGAAAATGAAAGCCCAGAAAAGATTTTCCTTGATGATCAGCAGGGTCTTGCGGCTGAGCTCGAAGGCCGCGAGGATGCCCCGGAGGTCGTCCTTGGTAAGCAAGATCCTGGCGGCGGACTGGGCGGCGCCGGCGCCCTTGTAGTGGGAGATGGAAACGTCCGCCTGGGCCAGGGCGGGGGCGTCGTTCACGCCGTCGCCGGTCATGGCCGTTATCTCTCCGGCGGCCTGGGCTTCCTTGACGAGCGCGAGCTTTTGATCAGGCAGACAGGAGGCGACGACTCGCGAAAGGGGGACCTGTTTGGCGAATTCCCTCGCGGCGGCCTCGCGGTCGCCGGTCAGAAGCACGCACCGGATGTTTTTCTTTTTCAGGGCCTCCACGACTTCCGCGGCCTCTTTCCTGGGGGCGTCGGCTATCAGGAGGGAACCCAGGAAGCGCTTGTCCAGGGCCACGCAGACGCCGGTGGTTTCCGGAAGCTCCGCGTTTCCTATGTCCGCGCCGTTCTCCTTGAGGAATTCCGGCGTGCCCGCCAGGATCTCTTTCCCGTCGGAGACCCTGAAGCCCAGGACGCCCTTGCCGTAGACGGCGCGGAAGTCCCGGCATTCCTCCAGGCTCAGGCCGAGTTTTTCCGCGGCCTCCATAACGGCCCGGGCCAGGGGATGCTCGCTATAGCGCTCCAAAGAAGCGGCCAGGCGCAGGACCTCCGGGTCGGGC
>DBWD01000069.1:2269-9537 GCA_002308555.1 bacterium UBP3_UBA1247 | reverse complement strand
ACGCCGCAGCGGGAGAAAGTCTCCAGGGCCAGGGCGTCCTTGAAAAGAATGCCCAGGGAGGCCGCCCGTCCCAAGCCGCAGGAAAGCGCGGCTGGGGTTGCCAGGCCCAGGGCGCAGGGGCAGGCCACCACCAGCACCGTCAGGGCGAAGGGCAGGGCGGCGGCGAAACCGGCGGCGATCCACCAGACAGCCAGCGTGACCAGGGCCCAGCAAATGACGAAAAGGGCGAAGTGCCCGGCCGCCGCGTCCGCGATCCTGGCGATCCTGGGCTTGCTGGTCTTGGCCTCCTCCACCAGACGGACCATTTCCGCCAGGGAAGTTTCCCCGCCGGTGCGCTCCAGCCTGGCCCGGAAGGCCCCCTGGAGGTTCAGGGAGCCGCCTTTCACCTCGTCCCCGGGGACTTTATCCACCGGCAGGCTTTCCCCCGTTAAAAACGATTCGTCCAGGGAACTCCGGCCCTCCGCCACCACGCCGTCCCCGGGCACTCTTTCCCCGGGTTTTACAAGGACCAGGTCGCCGGGCCTGAGCAGATCGGAGGGAATGTCCTTGACCTGCCCGTTCTCCAGAAGGTGGGCCTCCTTGGGAAGCAGGGAGGCCAGCTCCTCCAGCGCGGAATCGGCGTTCTTTTTGGCCCGCTCCTCAAGCTTGCCGCCGAGTCCCACGATGGCCAGCACCATCGCCCCGGCGCAGAAATGGTAGTGGGGATGGGGGGCGCGGCCGCAGGCGCAGAGCAGAAGCTCCGCCAGGCTGAAAAGGAAAGCGGAGGCGGCGCTCAATCCCACCAGCAGGTTCATGTCGGGATGGCGGTAGCGCACGGAACGCACGGCGCCCTTGAAAATTTCGAAGCCCCAGGCCGCGGCCGGCAGGGCGAGCAGAAGCTGGAAAAGGCCGTTGAAAACAGGGTCCTCCGGACGGGGGATAAGCTCCCATTCCAGCAGGAAAAGCAAGACCGCGCCAGCCAGGGCGAAGAGGAACAGCGCGTTCCGGAAAATGTCCTTCGCCCCGTTTTTGGAGGAGGGAAGCTCCCTTGTGGGCGGGAAGCCGGCCTGCCGCGAGGCCTCCAGGATCTCGTCTTCAGTCACCAGCGTCTCGTCGTAGCAGACCAGGCAGCGCTTGCTGATGGGGTCCACGCCGGACCTTTCCACGCCGGGCAGCTTGGCCAGCTGGCGGCTGATGGCGGAGGCGCAGCCGGCGCAGCGCATGCCGGGCGCGAAGAAGACCAGGTTTTTCACGGCTTATTTTTCCGGAGTGAAGCCGGCCTGGCGGACCGCCTGGAAAACGGCGCTCTCGGAGGAGAGCGACTCGTCCAGGGCGACGGAGGCGGCCTTGCTTTCGGGGTCGAGGGATATTTCCGCGACGCCCGGGAGTTTTTCCAATTCGCTTCTGATGGCGGCGGCGCAGTTGGCGCAGCCCATGTCAGGTATCCTGAAATTCAAAGTTTTCATTTCTGTCCTTGCTGTTCCTGTATCTCGCTTTCCCGTTCGTAGAACTGGTAGCGCACGCCGTAAAAATTCTCGTTGCCTTCCGGGCCGGGCACGGCCAGGCTGACCAGGCGGGGCTTTCTGAGCCCGGCCAGGGAGACCTTTTGGAAATTGTACTCCAGGGCCAGGGCGGTCTCCTTGTCCCAGGGCGGGGAGAGGGTTTTCTGGGAATTAAGGAGCGTCAGGAAGCGCCGGGCGTTCATCACCGCCCGTTCTCCGGTCAGCGCTTCCGCGTCCCCGCTTTGCGCGGAGGCGCATTCCCTGGACATGTCCGCCAGCTCCTGGAAGATCTGCTCCGCTTCCAGCAGCCTGTCGGGAGTCAGGGCGTTTTTCTTGTAGGAATTCATGACCCGGAAAAGATCCAGATCCGTGTAAAGCTCGTTCAGCTCCCGGACAAGCCCGGAGAGGGCGCGGAAGAAATCGCCCGCGTCCTCCACGAAGACGGCTTTGATTTTCGGCCACTCCGCCTCCCGGGCCTGCTCCTCGGGTTTTTCCGCGGTGTAGAGCATGGAGCGGACCAGCAGGGCCGGGGCCCGGGACCTTTCCGGCTCCTTCAGAAGGGCGGCGGCGGCCACGGCCCTGTCCTCCAGGCCCAGGTGGCCGACCACCTCTTTTTTCAGATCCTCCAGAAGCAGCTCCTCGGAATTGGGCAGGGGAACGGCGACGCCCAGCACGTACAGCAGGTGCTCGGCCCTGGGCTGCACCACCCAGCGGTGCAGCTCCCGGAAGGTCCGGGGCGTCAGGGAAAGGGCGGGCTGGAAGAACCAGACCCTGGGGGAGGGCTCCGCTATCTGGGCGGGGTCGCGCCAGGGCGGGGCGTCGAAGGAAGTGACGGCGGCGGGCCGGATCTTCTCCAGGAGCGCCTTGTCCTCCGCCAGGGAGGAAAGCCCGGCGCCGCGGGAGGAGGCGGGAGAATTGTCCGCGCAGAGATCCCAGAGTTCCTTCACCGTCATGACGCGGGTCTCGCCGTCGAAGGCTTTCAGGAAGCGGGCGGCCTCGGCGTAATTCTGCGCGGCGATCTTGCTTTTGAAAAGGGTCTCAGCGAGGATGAAAAGGACCTTGCGGTCCTCCTCGTCGTCCAGGGAGAAGAAGCGGCGCTCCAGGAAGGCCCGCAGCAAAGCCGCGCCGCCCCAGGGAGTGCCGGCGTTTTCGGAAAAGGAGGCGTAGACGGTGTAGTCGCAGGGGCGGCCGTCCTTCTCGCCGATGAAGGAAGCCTCCCTGATAAGCTTCAGCTCCGCTTCCGTGTCGGAGAGGACGAAAATGGGCACCCGGGCGTCCGGCATGCAGAGCCTGACGCAGATGGCGGAGAAGAGCAGGGCGTTCCGGGTCATCATGCGGTCTTCCCCCTCCGCTTTCTCGTAGCGCTCCTCCAGGTTCTCCATCAGGTCCACGAAAAGGGAGGCGAACTGGTCGTAGAGGAAAGTCCCGTAGATGCCGTCGGAGGCCCTTTCCGCGAAGCGCCTGAAAAGCTCGAAGCCCGCGTCGGCCGTAATGAAGACCTTGTCCTTCCCGGCGTAGAGGCCGGGCAGATCGGCGCCTTCCTCCTCCAGGGCGGTCTCCGGGAAGCGCGGGGCGGGGGCTTCGCTGTCCGACGGTTTGGCGCCGGCGGAAAGAGGGAAACTCTTTTCCCGTTCTCCCATGGCCTCCAGCTCGCGGTCCAGCGCCCGCTCGCTCAAGATCCTGTAGGCGAGGAAGCCGGCGGCGGCCAGAAGCAGAAGGAGAAAGAGGGCCAGAAAAAGTTTTTTCATTCGGGCAGGGCTTTGATGCGCGCTATGAGTCCGGTGGTGGACAGGCCGGCGACTTTGGGCATCAGGTGTATTCGGCCGCCGTATTTTTTCACGGTGGGGGCCTCAATGCAGTTCTCGCCGTATTCCGAGCCGTTGACGTGCACTTCCGGCTTCACCACTTCCAGGAAAGCCATGGGGGTGGTCTCGTCGAAGATATGCACGAAGCTCACGATGGCGATGGAGGAGAGCAGCGCGGCCCTCTGCTCCTGGCAGATTATCGGCCTCACGGGGCTCTTGTACTGCTTTATGGAGCTGTCGGAGTTAAGCCCCACCACCAGGACGTCGGCTTGCTTTTTGGCTTCCTCCAGGAAGCAGAGGTGGCCGTAGTGGAAAAGGTCGAAGCTGCCGTTGCAGGTCACGATGGTGAGCCCGGCGGCGTGGATCTTCTCGCATTCTTTTCTCAGCGTTTCCCTATCCACGATCTTGTTTGCGGTAGACAGCATAAAGCTCCTTCTTTTTCAGATTACTGGAAGCCCTGGATGATGGTGCCGAGATCCACGCCGTAGTGGATGTCCTTTTCCCTCGGGTTCCAGTCCAGGGGATTCCACATGCGGCCGGAACTCAGGCCGAGGTTGATGGGAACGGTCAGGCCTTCGGCCAGGGCGTGGTCGTTGGTAAGCTGGGGGATGACGGTTCCCAGATCGAGAACGCAGGCCCGCCAATTGCGGTTGGACAAGACGCAGGAGCCCGCCAGCTTGCCGTTGACGGTGAAACTGGCCGGGACCGGCTTAAGGTCGGCGTCCGGATGGCCCGCCCTGACGTAGACCTGCAGGAAGCGGGAGGTCATCTTCATGGGACGGTACACGTGGCGGTCGGTCCGGGCGAACTTGTTGCTGTGGATGTCGTATTCGTAGTGCTTGATCCCGTATTCCAGGATGCGGTCCTGGTTGTCGTAAGGCTCGCAGCTGTAATACTGGGCCTCGCCCTCCAGGGAGGAGACCCGGCAGCGCCAGAGGAAGACCGCCAGCACCAGGGCGGCGGCGGAAAGGAAGGCAAAGCGGCGGCAGGGGCTGCCCCAGACCGTCCGCAGGGCGCCGCGGCATTCCTTGAGCAGCGACATTTCCTCCGGGGGATAATAGAAGGTGAACATGTTGGAGAGCATGGCCATCAGGATGCTCTGCACGAACATCAGCTCCGTCACGTAGTAAAGGCTGCTGGAAAACAGGTTGCCCAGCGCTATGAAGAACTGCGTGGCCAGCAGCGCCAGGGCCAGGCTGCGCACGTGCTTGCCGCAGCAGGGATTCGACCAGAGGCGCCAGGCCAGGAAAAGGGAGAGCACGAAAAAGGCGATGATGAGGAAGAAGCCCGGCAGCCCCAGCTCGGAGTAATAGTCCAGGTAAAGGTTGTGGGCGAAAGCCGAGCGGTACTGGTCGCGGGTGGTCTTGAAATTCTTGTACAGCTTGTCGAGGGTCCCCAGGCCGTGGCCGAAGACGGGGGCGCTTTTCACGGAGCCCAGCGCGGCGTACCAGTGGTAGGAACGGAAGGAGAGCCACTCGTCGATCTTGCGGGGCTCTATCCTGAGCTTGTCGATGCCCTGGAAGGCGCGCTGGCTCTTCAGGGACTGGGTAAGGTAGCTGCCGGGCAGCTTCAGCCGGTTGGCGGGCACGAAGAAGACCAGGATGCCCACGAAGCACAGGACGGGGATCAGGGACTTCAGGAAAAGCCTCGACCTGGTGGCGGCCAAAAGGAAGGTGAGGCCCAGGGCCATGACGAGGGCGTAGATGGCGGTCCTGGTCTCGGTGTAATACAGGCACACGGTCGCCAGCGCCAGCGCGGCGGCGATCATCAGGAAATGGACGATCTTTTTCGCGAAGAAGAAGGCCGCGCAGCAAAGCAGGATGACGACCACGAAATAGGAGGCCGCGGAGTCAGGCCCGTTGAAGGTGGCGTTGATGCGGCCGAAAAAGGCCTGGATGCCGACCAGGAAAAGCCCCGTCTTGTGCTGCCAGATGCCGAAGAGGCTGACGAAGGCGGAGGAGACCAGCATCAGCTTCATCACCGTGTAGACGTCTTTCTGCGAATTGATGGCGGAGGAGACGAAGTAGAAGGCCAGGGCCACGAAAACAAACTGCATGGCGCGGGTGTAGCAAAGCGCGTTGCTGGTCTGGGAGGCGAAGGGGATGCCGGAAAGCTTTTCCGGCAGACTTCTGAAGAAGCCCGCGCAGTAGATGTTCTCGAAACGGAAGGCCCCCACGCAGGTGCCGAGGACCGTCAGCAGGAGCAGAAGGAAAAAGAGCAGGTCGTAGGGCGAGGATTTGATGCCGCTGTGGCTGTGGCGGGACATAGCCTTCAGGGAGTGGCCCGTCAGGACGTAGATCAGGAAAGCCGTGGCCAGCGCCGAGAGATAGAGCAGGTTGAAGTTGAAGGGCGGCCAGATATGGTTGAGACCCAGGATCATGGGCATGGTGTTGAAAAGCGGCACGCAGAAAACAAAGGTGAAGACCGCCGCCCGCCAGCTGATGAGAGCCAGTATCATGATGATGATGAAGAGCCCGAAGACGATGGTCCTCAGGGAGTTCTGGGACTGGTTCAGGTACGACCAGAGATAAAGCGTCGTGAGGCAGAAACCGAAGGCGCACATAAGGTAGAACAAGATCCTGCGGACAACAGCCATTAATCACCCTCCACGCAATGAACGATACTCTTTTTTAAAACTTGCCAGTCGAGATTCTCCACCACCCAGTTCCTGGCGCGCACGGAAAGGTCGCGCCTTCTTTCCTCGTCGAGCAGCAGGCCCTTCAGGGCCTCCGCGAAGGCCTCCCCCGGCTCGCTGACCGCGGCCAGATCCTCTTTCGCGAGCATTTCCGGGTATTCCCCCACGGCGGTCACCGCCAGGGGCAGGCCGCAGGCCAGGTAGTCGCCGATCTTGTGGGGGAAGCGGGAGCGGTTGGCCAGGGAATCCACCATGGGCAGGGCCGCGGCGTCGCCGGCGCTAAGGCAGCGCGGGAGATCCTCGTCGCTGACGAAGCCCGTGCAGAAGACGGCCTCGGCGAGTCCTTTTTCCTCCGCCAGCCTCTTCTGGTCCTCCCGCATGCGGCCCACGAAAAGCAGGGAGATCCTGGGGTCCTCCTCCCGCAGCTTTTTCAGGGCGTCCAGAAGCGGCGGGAAAGCCGCGCCGTCCTGCAGCGTGGCCACGTAGAGGCGGCTTTCGTCCAGGCCCAGGCGGCGGCGTTCCTCCGCCTTGTCGAAGGGGCGCATGTAGTTCGTGTCCACGCCCTCCCGGATGAGGACGATCCTGTTTTCGGGCACGCCCACCTCCAGGGCCTTGCGGCCCAGGAAATCGCTGATGACCGTGACCAGGTCGGCCTCGCGGCGGATGGCGGCCTCCCTTTTGGCGTCCCAGCGGTGCATGGTCTTGTTCCCGCGGAAAACGTTGGCGGCGCCGGCGTAAAGGTCGCACCAGTCGTTGACCATCCTGCGGCCCTTGCGGCAGAGGCGGGTCGGCCAGGAGACGTTGGGATGATACTCGAAGGTGTAGATGACGTCGAAATCATCCTTGAGAAGATATTTCATACGCCAGAGAATGTCTATGCTGGAGCCGTTGCCCGGGTAGAGGCTGAAGCCCAGGTTCGGGCCCTCGATGACCGTGACGCCCGGCCGGTCGGCGATGAAAGTCCGGCTGAACTTGTTCAGGCGGGAGGTGGTGCAGACCGTCGCCTGGTGCCCGGCTTCCGCGCACATCCTGGCGAACCAGAGCGCCCGGTGGTAGGTCCCCACGCCGGAAATGTTGGCGTTCAGCATTAGGATCTTCACGCTTCCGTCCCCCCGTTGAAATTTTCCTCCGCCTCCAGGACCCTGAGTTGGATGAGACCGAAGACGCACCAGACGAAGGGGCAGATGTCGATGGAGGTTATGCGCTGCGAGAACGCGGAGGTGACGAGAATGTAGACCGCGCAAAGGAAGAGCGCCAGCATCTTGCGCTGGGCCGGCCCGCGGTATTTTATGACGAAGCGCAGGCTGGCGGAAAGATAATTGACCATGAGGCAGAGGAAGAAGACCA
>DBWD01000069.1:0-2175 GCA_002308555.1 bacterium UBP3_UBA1247 | reverse complement strand
GCCCAGCCGATGATAAGGTGCTGCCTGATGTCGTCCAGGGTCTGGCTCCAGGCCAGCAGGCGCCAGTGGGCGTTGCCCTCCTTGGTGCTGAACAGGGCGGGCAGGCGCTCCGCCAGGGTCATGTCGTAGCGGGCGATGTAAAGGGAGCCCATGAAAAAGAGGATGATGATTCCCAGGATGCAGAAGAGGGTCAGATAGAGCTTGGAGCGGGCGCGCCCCATGGCGAAGAAGCCGGCGATGGAGACCAGGATGCCGAGCCAGACCGCGCGGGCGGAGCTCATGACCGTGCAGATGAAGGAGAAGCCTATGAGAAGGAGGTACAGGAGGGAGTTCTTCATGCCGAAGTCGAACATGGAAAAGGCGTAGATGAAGATGAAGGCCATGTTCGAGCAGCTGGTGTCGGAGAGAAGGGAGCTGTAGGAGGCGCGGATGGGGGAATAGATGAAATTGTAGCCCAATCCGGTCTGCAGCGCCACCATCTCCACGATGATGAAGAAGGTCGCCCAGAAGGTGAAGAAGCGCATCAGGCCGTCGGTTTCGTCGGAAGACTTGAAGAAGAGCGGGACGGCCGCCGCCAGCCAGACGGAGGCGTAGGGGCGGAAATAGTTGAAGGCGCCCGCGCCGTAGCCCTGGTGCAGCCCGTTCAGCAAGGAAAGGCAGGCGGAAAGGAAGAAGAGCACCAGGAAGACCGGCAGGCATTTTTTGAGGGAGCGCTTGCGGTATTTGTAGGCGACGAAATAGATGAGGGGCAGCAGGCACTCGTAGCCTTTGATGGAGAAAGGCCCGAAGCTGATGCTGCTGAGGCTCAGGTAGCGGGAGGGCTCCAGCATCACGAAGATGAGGATATAGAAGAACCAGCTTGGACGGTGCGCCGCCATCCAAATCACCAGGATACCTCCCGCGACCAAAACTATGGGCAAAAGCGGATTCACTGCCTGTCGTCTTTAAGTTTTCTGATTACCTTGGCCGGAACGCCGGCGGCCAGCACGCCTTCCGGCAGACTTTTCGTCACCACGCTGCCCGCCGCCACCACGGTGTCGCGGCCGATGGTCACGCCCTTCAGGACCGTCACGTTGGCGCCCAGCCAGACGTGATCCCCCAGGGTGATGGGCGCGGAGGTGCCGATCCCCTCCATGCGCTCCTCCGCCAGCAGGGAGTGGCCGGAGCAGGCCAGAACGGTGCCCGGCCCGATGAAGGCGCCGTGGCCGATGTGGACCGGCGAGGTGTCCAGGATCACGCAGTTGTGGTTCATGATCATGACCCCATGGACGTGTATGTTGAAGCCGTAGTCACATTGAAAGGAAGGCTGGATAAACGTGTGGGGCTGACACGTGCCCAGCAGCTCGTGCAGGATCTCGGAGCGCCGCGCACCGTCGTCCGGGGAGGATTGGTTGTACTCCCAGCACAGTTTTTTGGCCTTCTTCTGCAGCTCGTGGGGCATCTCGAAGTAGCGGCACACGTAGGGCTCCGGCTGCTTCATTCTCTCCAGCATATCCATATTCGTCCTCCTGCCGGTCATTGGGATGGCCCTATTATACAGGACGATCCGGCGCATTGCAAGACGGGAAACCGGCCCTATAAAACATCTGTTCGATTTTTTCTTGACAGACGGGGGGCGGTGCGATATGATAAAAAGGAAAAGAGGGAGGTGAGACAGATGGGAAAGACGTATTTGGCCATCGACCTGAAATCCTTTTACGCCTCGGTGGAGTGCCGGGAGCGGGGGCTGGATCCCCTGACCACCAACCTGGTGGTGGCGGACGAGACCCGGACGGAGAAGACCATCTGTCTGGCCGTGTCCCCGTCGCTGAAGAGCTACGGCATCTCCGGCCGGGCCCGCCTCTTTGAGGTGGTGGAGCGGGTGAGGGAGGTCAACGCCGAGCGGCTGCGCCGCGCCCCCGGCCACGCGTTCCGGGAGGGCTCCGTCCACAACCCCGACCTGCGGGACCCGGCGGTGCGGCTGGACTACATCGTGGCCATGCCCCAGATGGGGCGGTATATGGAGGTCAGCACCCAGATCTACCAGATCTATCTCAAATACGTGGCGCCGGAGGACATCCACGTCTACTCCATCGACGAGGTGTTCATGGACGTGACCGACTACCTCAAAACCAGCGGCAAAACCGCCCACGACTTCGCCATGGAGATCATCCGGGACGTGCTGCGCACCACCGG
>DBWD01000074.1:14151-14503 GCA_002308555.1 bacterium UBP3_UBA1247 | reverse complement strand
CCAGAATAAGATCTTCAGATGCCATAATTGTTTTCGGGGGATTAAAGAGTTAGGCCCCTGCGTCCTCTTGGGGACGCCCGGGGCCCTTTTCTCGCGCTCAGTTGGCGCGACGTTTTTCGGAGATCTTGGCAGCTTTGCCGACGCGGCCGCGCAGATAGTACAGTTTGGAACGGCGCACGGCGCCTTCCCTCACCACTTCCACGCTTTCCACATTCGGGGAGTTGACGGGATAAACGCGCTCAACGCCCACGCCGTAGGAGATCTTGCGGACGGTGAAAGTTTCACCGGCGCCGCCGCCCTGACGGGCGATGACCACGCCCTGAAAAACCTGGATGCGCTCTTTGTCGCCTTC
>DBWD01000074.1:12217-14114 GCA_002308555.1 bacterium UBP3_UBA1247 | reverse complement strand
ATTTTTTCGATCAATTTGCTCATAGTTTTAAGTTATGTTTTTTCTCTTCGCGAGAAAGTGTTAATTGTCTTTTTTCTTCTGACCTTCCGCTTTTTCCAAAAGGTCCGGCCTGCGTTCCCTGGTGATTTCCAGCTGCTTTTCCCGGCGCCATTTGGCGATAAGCTGATGATTGCCGCTCAGGAGGATCTCCGGGACCCTCCGCCCTCTGAACTCCTCCGGCCTGGTGTACTGGGGAAACTCCAGCAGACCGTCGCAGAAGGAATCGTTCTCGGCGCTCTCCTGGTTTCCGAGAGTCCCCGGGATCAGCCTCGTCACGGCGTCTATGATGACCATGGCGGCCACCGACCCGTTGCTGAGAACGTAATCCCCTATGGAGATCTCTTCATCCATCACGTCGCGCACCCTCTGGTCCACGCCCTCGTAGTGCCCGCAGAGGATCATCAGGTGATCCGTCTTCGAAAGCCTCAGGGCCGTCTGGTGGTCAAAGGGCGCGCCGCTGGGCGTCAGGAAGATCTTGTGGGCCTTCCACAGGTCAAGATCGTCCAGACACTCGAAGATGGGGGCGGGCTTCAGAAGCATTCCCGGTCCCCCGCCGTAGGGCGCGTCATCGACAGTGCGATGGCGGTCGTGGGTGTATTCGCGGAAATCGTGAAGCGCCACTTCCACCAGTCCCCCGGCCGCGGCCCTTCCGGCGATATTCTCGTTGAGATACGCTTTCAAGGAGTCCACGAAAAGGGTGAGCACGTCAATTTTCATACAAAGATCAAAAACCGATTCAAGGACGCCTGGTCCTTATTCCTTGGGCTCGGCAGCCTTCTTGGTGGCCTTGCTCGGGAATTTGACGCCTTTGGACTTCAGCAGCGAGACCGCTTTCGGAGTCACCTGGGCGCCGACNNCCGACGTTCACCCAATACTGGGCGCGCTCGACGTTGAGCTGAACTTTCTCATCGCCTTCTTTCCTGGGGTCGTAGGAACCCAGCGTTTCAAGGAAACGGCCGTCGCGGGGCGAACGTTCGTCAGCGGCGACGATGCGNNTCTGATTTTAGTAGCCATATATTTTTTCCTCTTATTCGCTCAGAAGCTTCTTAAGATTGACGGCGCAGCGTTCCACGCCTACCACGGGCTCTTCGGCGCCTTTGTAGTTCACGCTGAAAAAGCCTTCGAAGGAAAGCTGACGCAGGAGGGCGATGACGCCCGCCAGCGGAACGATGCCTTCGCCGGCCACGCATTCTTCCAGCTTCTTGCCGGAAGGCGTGGATTTGGCGCGTTCGGAGTCCTCGGCGGCCTCCTTGACGTCGGTGGCCTGAACTTCCGCGAGATAGGGAGCCAGCGTCTTGACGGCTTCCACGGGATCCTCGTCGTTGAGGGCGATGCCGCCCAGGTCAAGGCAAAGCTTGAAGGAAGGAGAGTTGATCTCCTCAGCCAGCGCCTTCAGGTTGGCGATGCCGTTGAGGTTCTGGTTGTCGTTGGCCAGGCAGAGGGTCACGTGCTTCATTTCCGCCAGGTCAAGGCAGTCCTTGATGGTCTTGACCAGAAGGTCCTTCTTTTCGGCGAAGGAGGCGCCTTCTTCGGTAAGGCAGCCGTAAAGGGTCACGAAACCGACGTTGGTGACGGCGGCCAGCAGGATGGCTTCCCTGACTTTGTTCATCATACGCCATCTGAGCGTATCGTCGGAAAGGGCCAGGTCGAAACTCACGCCGTAGGCGAAGTAACGCTGCTTTTTCTCGCGCATGCGGACCAAATTGACCTTGATGTCGTCGCTGATGTCCTTGCGCCAGACTTCTTTTTTGTTGATGATCTCCAGGCCTTCAAAACCGGTTGACCCGGCGAATTCGATGATCTTCACCAAATTCATGCGGCCGCCCTGGATGGCCGTGTCGAAACTTGCGGTGGTTAA
>DBWD01000074.1:11924-12139 GCA_002308555.1 bacterium UBP3_UBA1247 | reverse complement strand
TGACTCGCGCCGCCGGAGATATTTTTTCACGGTAAAAACTTATTAGAAATGATATTAAAAACGCCCCGAAAAGTCAAACAGCGAGGCCTATAAAGCCTTGCCTAGGCCACTTCGGAGGATTTCCCCGCTCTTTTCGCCAGCAAGGCCGCCAGAATATCGAGGATAAGCAGGAACGCCCAAATGATGAATGGGCCGAAAAAGACGGTTTGAGAAGG